>LJOT01000584.1 GCA_001672075.1 Anabaena sp. CRKS33 | reverse complement strand
CCGGAGCCCTTGGGTACAGGCATCATGTTCACCGGGAACGCGGTGCGGATGTCCGGCCCGTTGTCCGAGTAGATGCCGGAGACGATGGGAATGGCTGGCATGTCGCTCCGCAGTTACCCGATTCGGTACCAAGAGTTTGTCGCCGCGTAGCGCCTGAGTCGGAAGAACCCGTTGGCTGCCAGCGTGGTAGGCGCACCGAATGCGGCCGTGGCGCCATTGAGCCCCACGGTGAGCGCCGTGATCGTCTGTGTGCTGGTGACGAGGATTTCGGTACCGTCAGGGGTTGACGTGTTCAGCGGCAGCGTGAGCGTACCGGAAGCCAGCGTTCCGGCTGGCTGCAGGATCGCCCACTGAGCCTGGGCAATCGGCGTAGGCAGCGCGATGCTGAACCCGGTGGTCGGCACGTACAGGTTCACGGCCGTGGCAGGTGACGCAAACTGCTGCTGGAAGTATTCCAGCAGGGCGTACATCGGCAAGCGTCGTGCATCGCCGTTGGTCGGGCTGTAGACCGGCAGTTGGTCGCCAGACGACACTGTTTCAAGGATGGGGAGTTGATTGATCGTCGGCATGTGCGCCTCTTGCTGTCAGTTGAAATCGAGCGCGCCGTCCTGGCCGGCAAGGATCGGATCGTCAGGGTTGTCCATGAACGGGTCGTCATAAGCCTTGGCGCCAGCTCCGCGCGGCATGGACGCGGGAAGTTGCTGTTCCATCGGCATGGCGGCCCTGGACAGCAGCATGTCGTAGGACTGCTTTGCCGCGACCTTGGTGTCGATGCTCGGGGTCTTGCCGTACTGCGGGGCAAGTCGCACCGCTAGGTTGATGATGATCGCCTCATTGGCGGCATCGGGCACCATCGTCTCGGCGTCCAGGTCGCTGTTCTGCGGGCTCCCCGGCAACGGGTAGCCCAGCCGGATGCCCTTGCCGTTCCAGGTGGACATCATGGCGTCAAGCCTGACCATTGCGGCCTCGACCTGGGCCGGCGTCAGGTCGAAGACGTAAGAGGCCAAGCCGATCTCGGCGAAGGCCTGCTCTACGAATTGGCGTTTGGTGTAGCTCACTGGGTCACGCCCTCTTGTGTAGGCCACCAATCATCTTCTGCCGGCACGCCCGTATCGTCTGGTGACGGAAACACCCAGCGGCCATCGTTAATTTTAACGGGGATGGCCCA
>LJOT01000583.1 GCA_001672075.1 Anabaena sp. CRKS33 | reverse complement strand
TTTTGATAGTGAAAATGATAGCTATTTACTAATAACTCTTGGTTGGGATGGTGCTAAAAGAATTCACGGTTGTTTAGTTCATCTTGACATTATTGATGGTAAAATCTGGGTACAAAGAGATGATACAGAAGATGGTGTTACTTATGAATTAGAAGCAGCAGGAATTACTAAAGATAAAATTGTTTTAGGTTTTCATCCGCAAAATGTTAGGCAACATACGGGATATGCTGTGATTTGAGTTGCTTTGGCAAGAAAGAGAAGTTTTATTCAATTCTCTTTAACCACTGTTTTGGATTGCGTTTTGCATGGAAGCAAGCAAATACAAAAACAGTATCTTGGTCAAAAACATAGAGAATTATATAAGGAAATCGGCGGATTAATACTCTTCTTACCTGTTTATAGGTAACTTGGTAAGCAAGGGGTTGTCTTCCAATTCCAGACAAACAAGCATCAACAGCACGAACAAATTCCGAACCTAAACCTGGATTTTGGGATTCGTACCACTCAAAAGCATTTTGGATATCGTATTCTGCTTCTGGCTGAATAATCAGGTTATAGTTCATTGGGAAAATCCTAACCTTTTTTTAACTTCTTCCCAATTAGAACCGGTTGTAGGGTTTTTTTTGTAATTTTCTAACCGTCGCTCTAATTCTTGTTGTTGTGCTGGACTCAAGGGAAGTTCTTCTTGATGTTCTAAGATGCTGTCCCATAAATCTTCAGCAAGTTGAATACGTTCTGCAATGCTGAGTTCGGCAATGTCAAATTTTAACAGGGGATGGAGACTCATGAGTGGAGAGTTAGAATAGAACTTTTATTTATTTTATAACATTGGGATACAATTAATGCAGGTTTGTCATTGCCCTAATTACAAAAATATCGGTTACATAATTTGTAAGTCTACAAAATCACTCGCTCAACTACAAATCATGAATATTAATGCCTCTATTATTGATCAACGTTTAGGCTCAGTAACTAATGCCATTCGACAACGGGCTGCTGAAGAATTAAATATTAATGATACTGGCAAACTTAAATCTTTGGCATTTGTCTATTTTTGTGTGCAAACTATTCTAGATTTAGAAGACTCTAATACCTTTGATTGTTTGACAGAAGGTGGTGGAGATTTTGGTGTGGATGCTATGCACATTTCTGAAGAATATGATGGTGAATTT
>LJOT01000044.1 GCA_001672075.1 Anabaena sp. CRKS33 | reverse complement strand
GATCCTTGCTACAAAGCGGTCTTTTCTGACCCAGGTTGGGACGGTCTACCACTTCTTCTAACATACCTCTAAGATACAAGGTTGGGTTAAGCGACAGCGCAACCCAACAAATACTTGTAAATGTTGGGTTTCGTTCCTCAACCCAACCTACGTAATTCTAAAAGTAAATAACATGAATTATAGCTAAAATTGGCGTTGCTGATTTGAAGTATGAAAATGATTTTTGATGATTTCAAAACCCTTGTAGAGACGTTCCATGGAACGTCTCTACACCTAAATTCATACCTGGTTTCAGCAACGCCCTAAAATTAACCCCCAGACTGAAATTATAAATTAGTCTGAGGGCAATTTACAAACAAGAGACAATTCCCTAAATCGGCGTATTGACCACAGAAGAAGGTGCTACCCCCCCAGAAAGTTTTGTCTGGGAATCATTGGTAATTGAGTTTTGTAGTGGTATTTCATCATCTATCACACCACGCAACTTAATTAACTTGATCGCCCGGTTAACACTTTCTGGTAAAATTACCACCAAACTACCATCAGCAGCCATATCTAAGGCTTTGTTAATGGCATGAGTTTCGTCTAGAATTGATTCAAAGCGACTATTAGGCTTAACCTCATTAATACCCTTAGTAATCAAATCCGAGGCTGAACCCCGTGGCCGTCCTCTGGTATCATCATCTTCCTTAACAATAATATAGTCAAAGATATCCGCTGATAACTTACCTAGCATAACAAAATCTTCGTCACGGCGATCGCCTGGACCTCCAACCACACCAATACGCTGTCCTGTTGTCCAGTTGCGAACAAATGAACCCAAAGCCTCATAACTAGCCGCATTATGGGCATAATCAACTAAAGCGTGGTATTTACCCAAATTAAACAAATTCATGCGTCCTGGGGTTTGACTTACAGAAGCGCGGAAACTTCTTAAACCAGCACGAATTTGCTCAATTGTGACATCTTGGACAAAAGCCGCCAAACTTGCAGCTAAAGCATTAGCAATCATAAATGGCGCTCTTGCGCCCATTGTCAAGGGGATATTTTCCGCTCTTTCAATGCGGTGTGTCCAATCACCTTTAACAATTGACAGATAACCATGCTCATAGACTGCGGCCACCCCTCCCTTTTGGATATGCTTTCGCACCAGTTCCGAATCGGGATTCATGGTAAAATAAGCCACATTAGCCTTAGTTTTTTCTGCCATAGCCGCAACCCGTGGATCATCAGCATTGAGTACGGTATAACCATCAGGGAATACAGCTTCAGCGACTACGCTTTTAAGATGGGCTAATTGCTCTATAGTATCTATATCACCGATACCCAGATGATCCGCAGATACATTCAATACTACACCTACATTAGCATTATCAAAACCCAGCCCAGAGCGGAGAAGACCACCACGAGCAGATTCTAATACCGCCACTTCTACGGTAGGATCTTGGAGGATAACATGGGCGCTTTGAGGACCCGTATTATCCCCTGATTCTACCAAGAAATCACCGATATAAGTACCGTCGGTGGTCGTATAACCAACTACCTTACCTGTTTGCTTATAAATGTGTGCCAATAGGCGGGTAGTAGTAGTTTTGCCATTTGTCCCGGTGACTGAGAGAATGGGAACGCGGCTGGCTTGATCATTGGGGAATAGCATATTAATCACAGCACCAGCGACATTACGGGGTATACCCACGCTGGGAGCGACGTGCATTCGGAAACCAGGGGCGGCATTAACTTCGACAATGACACCATCTAATTCTCTCAAAGGACGGCTAATATCAGAAGTGACAATATCTATACCAGCAACATCTAAACCGATGATTCGGACTATCCGTTGTGCTAACCAAACGTTTTCTGGGTGAATTTCGTCCGTACGGTCTACAGCACTACCACCTGTGCTTAGATTTGCAGTTGCCCGTAGATAACAAATTGCTCCTGATGGGGGCACACTATTGATAGTATAACCTTGCCTTTCTAGTAGCTGGTAGCTACTGCGGTCTAGTTCAATCTTAGTGAGGACATTATCATGACCTTCACCGCGCTTAGGATCTCGGTTAGTTTCTTCAATGAGTTCTAGAATAGTAGACTTGCCATTACCCAAGACATGGGCTGGTGTTCTTTCTGCTACAGCGACTACTTTGCCATTTACTACTAATACCCTATGGTCACGGCCAAGATAATATCGCTCGACAATGATTGAGTTAGAAACTTGTCTAGCCATTTCGTAGGCTGCTTCTGCGTCTTTCCAGTTTCTGATATCAATGGTGATACCACGGCCATGATTACCATCTAAAGGCTTAATAACGATTGGATAACCGCCAACATATTCAATAGCTTCTTCCAAATCGTCAAAGAAATTGATGACTGTACCTCTAGGAACTGGTATACCATTGGCATAGAGAATACGTTTAGTAGCCTCTTTATCACAAGCTAATTCTACACCGAGAATGCCTGTGTTATTGGTCATTGTGGCCTGAATCCGTTTTTGATGGATACCATAGCCCAACTGAATGAGAAACCTTGCTGGTAAAGGCATCCAAGGAATGCCTTTTTTCTCAGCTTCTTTAATAATGGCTTCTGTTGAAGGTCCAAGAGTTGCATCACGCCAAAAGTCTTTTAAGTCTTGGATATCTTGCTCTAATTCGGCTTTCGGATAACGGCCTCGGTCAATAATGCTTTGACATAGCCTTACTGCCGCCCGTGCTGCATAACGACCCGCTTCTTCATTTAGGTACTCAATCACTACCTGGTAAATCCCAGGTGTGGCAGTTTCACGGGTGCGACCGAAACCTACGTGCATTCCCGCCAATTCCTGGAGTTCCAAGGCTACGTGTTCCACTATATGACCCATCATAGTGCCTTCTCGCACCCGCATTAGAAAACCACCACGACAGCCGGGGGAACAATAGTGACCCTCTAAACTTGGCAGCGCCTCTACTAATCCTTCATAAAAGTCAGTTATTTCATTGGAGGGAGTTTCGGCAATGTTCTCTAAGTCGAGGCGCATAACTATCAGCTTGTGCCGTCTAATGCTCCAGTAGTTTGGGCCGCGTAAGGTTTGGATCTTGAGGATTCTCATGGGAATAGGTAGATGGAGATTCGGAACCAAAATTCTAGTTTCTGACTGGAATTGACCGCTAAACTGTTCAATATGAACAGTTTTTCTAGTGAGATCATATCTAAATCTGGGGACAGGAAGAAATCAAGTCGCGGTCAAGCCAGTGTTACTTTAGATACTCTATCCCGTTAGCTAGAGATGCGATGCACAGCAGGTAAAACAGTACGTTGGTAAAGATGGAACCGATCTCCGTAACTGAGGATATGTAGTCGTAAATTATGTACAGTCAAGGGTTCATTCGCACTGACATTAGGTTCGTTGGTATGGGTTAGTTCTGTCGGATCAACAATAGTAACACTACCTTTACCCATAACTTGCAACCAACCATCGCGCTCAAACACAGCACAGGTATCTTCATCAATACCAATGCCTAAGCGATCAGGGTGAGAGGCGATCGCACTTACAAGTCTGCCCATGCGATTCCGGTTATGGAAATGTTGGTCAACTACCACTTCAGGAATAAATCCTAAGCCGGTTGCCATGTCCACCAGAGAACGATTGGGTGTTTCACCACTCCCACCGCCAGCGATCATGTGATGACCCATTACGGCTGCTCCAGCGCTTGTACCTGCTAGAGTCAGTTGTCCGGCTCTCACCCGTTGGCGGATAATTTCCATGGCTGGGGTGTCGGAGAGGACTCCACAAAGGCGCAGTTGGTCTCCTCCTGTCAAGAAGACACCACTACAGGCTTCGAGGGATGCTTTAATCTCAGGATTTTCGCATTGTTCCCGTTCACGAATGTCTAAAATTTCCACCTTTTCCGCACCCATTTCTTCAAAAATGCGGATATACCTACCACCAATAATGGCAGGCTCCCGGGAGGCTGATGGAATTATTGTAATATACGCCTTGTTACCGCCAGCACGAATAAAAAAAGTTCTCAGAATTTCTCGTCCATGAACCTTATCTTCTGCGCCTCCGATAACCATAACGGCGGTTTTAGTTGCTTGGGGTGTCCTCATTTCCAGCGATTTAACTTCTAACTGCGGCATTGTGTTTCTGCTTGAGGGAGTCAACAACTTCAGGTCAATTGAACAAGGCTTGGTACTTGTTAATTTTCGCCTTTTGCTTGGTGTGAGAGGACACGGCTTGACGGACATGAAGCTTCAACTATGACATCATGTCCGTCTTTCTCATAGCCAGTGCCATTGTTTTTTACCTATCTACGACTTCTATAGGGCTTTTATAGTCCTCATACAACTACAATTCCTTTCTAGATTTAGGTTTTAGTAGGTTTTGACACTCTTACTTCTGATAGCGTAGCCATGACTGGCTGGATGCATCCCGGAAGTTGTTAACTTTAGTGGGATTATTAACTTAAATTTAGTGGTGACAATATTTAAACACAATTTAAACACAAATCCAGTAATTAGAAAAACTTTTGATTTCACCAAAAAACTAAAAATTATGGTACTTTTAGATACTATTGGTAGATTTTTTCTTGGTTTTAGTCGTTTCTATGGCTTAGACTAGGCTACGCTATTACCTATTGTGTTTGCTCAGTATCTACCACCAAGATTAGTTCTATCGAGTATGAATTACTGTGCGCTTTGATATAGTTACACTTTTTCCTGACTGTTTTACCTCCATTCTCTATTCTGGTTTATTGGGTAAAGCCTTAGCTAAACAAATTGCTCAAGTCCATCTAACTAACCCCAGAGATTTTACCACCGATAAGCATCACAAAGTAGATGATGAACCCTATGGGGGTGGGGTGGGAATGCTCATGAAGCCAGAACCTATTTTTGCCGCTGTGGAGTCTTTGCCAATTCTACCCCGTCGAGATGTGATCTTCATGAGTCCCCAAGGACAAACGATTAACCAGCCCTTGCTGCGCGAATTAGCCACGAATTACGACCAATTAGTTATCATCTGTGGTCACTATGAAGGAGTAGATGAAAGGGTACTAAATTTAGTCACCCGTGAGGTGTCTTTAGGAGATTTTATCCTGACTGGTGGCGAAATTCCCTCTATGGCCTTGATTAATGGTGTCATGCGTCTGTTACCGGGAACTGTAGGCAAGGAGGAATCTCTTAAAACTGAAAGTTTTGAAGAAAGTTTGTTAGATTTTCCTCAGTATACTCGTCCTGCTAATTTTCGCGGTTGGAAAGTTCCAGATGTGTTACTAAGTGGTAATCATGGTAAAATAGCCCGTTGGCGTTTTCAACAACAAGTTGAACGTACTGCTTTACGTCGTCCCGATTTACTGAAAAAATGGCAAGAAGAGAGGGAACAGGGAACAGGTGACAGGTAAGAGGTGACAGGTGACAGGTGACAGGTAAGAGGTGACAGGTAAGAGGTGACAGGTGACAGGGAGAAGATTCCACTGACAACGGACAACTAACTACTGACAACGGACAACGGACAACTAACTATGAACATCAGAATTGGTAATGGCTATGATATACACAGATTGGTGAGCGATCGCCATTTAATTTTGGGCGGTATTCATATTCCCCATGAACTCGGTTTGTTAGGACACAGTGATGCTGATGTCCTCACTCATGCCATCATGGACGCAATGCTAGGAGCATTATCTTTAGGGGATATAGGCCATTATTTCCCCCCCACAGATCCCCAATGGAAAGGTGCTGATAGTCTTGTATTATTAAAACAGGTCAATCAGCTAATTCTTGATCAAGGTTGGAAAATCGCCAATATTGATTCTGTTGTAGTTGCTGAACGTCCCAAATTAAAACCTCATATTAATTCCATGCGGGAGAAATTAGCAGCAGTTTTAGCAGTAGAACCAAATCAAATTGGTGTCAAAGCTACCACTAATGAGAAATTGGGACCGACGGGACGGGAAGAAGGGATTTGTGCTTATGCAGTGGTTTTGTTGGTAAGTGGTGATTAATTGATAACTAATAGGAGAATAAAAGAATGTTTAGTTTAGATAAACCAGAAGAACTAATTAAAATCAGACTTATTTCTAGTATTTGGAATAATCAATTTGATTCACCAGAGAAAATAGAAAGTTTATTTCAACTGTCTTCTCCAGATATTGTTGTCTTAGATCAAAATCAGCAAATTGCATTATTAGTAGATGTCAAAGCGCAAGAAATTCTAGAAAGTCATGAAAATAATTTATCAAAAGTTAGCAATCTATATTTAAAAAATTCTCAGGAAAACCCGCGATTTGTTATGTTAGCAAATTTAACAGAAATTAATGTTTTTCAATCTAAAAATGGTGTATTTTCTAAACCAGCTATATCATTAAATACAGGAAAAATTCTTAGTTATTATGATTCAGAATTTTGCGAAAAAAAAATTTTTAATTTCTACTTAAAAACCCTGATAGTATCTTGGTTAAGAGATTTGACTTATCACTGGAAATCAGAAATACCACCTGCTTCTGAAAAATTTGAAAAAATAGGTTTATTAGCAAAGCTAAAACATGGAGAAACATATTCACAAAATGATGAATAGTAGGTAATTTAATATTTATTTACCAGTACCAGGAATATTAAAATGACCATACTTTATATAGAAACTAATTTTTTAATGACTATTGCTAAAGGACAGGATACACGAGCGGATAATTTGCTTTATAATCGTCTTAGGTCTTTAAAAATATTTATACCCCATATTTGTTATATAGAAGCAATTACAGTTTATAAATTAGAGAAGCAGGAAAAACTTAATTTTAAAAAAGATATGGAACTAAAAATTAGAGAAATTGCTCGTGATCAAACTTCTAATTATGCTCCTCTATTAGTTCAACAGCTACAACAAGCTATCATTACTAATGATGGTTTACTTAATGACATTGAATCTCGCCTTACTAATGCTATTAATACTCGCATTAACATCATCAATGTAAATCTTAATAACCTTAAGAATATTTGTACATCAGTGTTGACACAACCAGAAATATTACTAATTAAAAATGATATTATGGATAATATAATATTACAATCTATCTTAGATCATGCCCAGTTATATCCGCAAGAAGATAAAGCATTTATTAGTAATAACAGTAAAGACTTTGGTAAACCTGAAGTTCAATATGCTTTACGCAATGCTGGAATTAGGTATTTTACAATAACCCAGCATTTTCTCGACTGGTTTAACTCTCGTTCATTAACTTAAAAATAATTATTTAATTACCGAAACTATGACATTAACTAAAACAATACTCAATTCCACCAAACGCTTTTTATTACTAATAACAATCATTGCTTTTACAGCAATGACAATTACCGCTTGTAGTCCAACCCAATTAAAAACTAGCACCGCTAAAGTCCCCCAATTAGTAACCAGTATTCTTAGTGATCCAAAAACATTTAATGCTGCGCTGAGTTCCGAATCACCAAATATTTTTGGTTACACTTATGAAGGATTATTAACTCAAAATCCCATTAACGGTAAAATAGAAGGAACATTAGCCGAATCTTGGCAAATATCAGAAGATAAAACGAAAATTACCTTTACTATGCGCGAAGGTTTAAAATGGTCAGACGGAGAACCATTAACAGTTGATGATGTCGTCTTTACCTACAATGATATTTATCTAAATCAAAACATACCCACAGACACTAGAGATGTTTTAAGAGTGGGAAAAGATCGCAAATTACCAACAGTTAGAAAAATAGATAATAGAAGAGTAGAATTTAGTGTACCTGAACCATTTAGACCTTTTTTACTGAGTACAGGAGCGCCTATTTTACCTGCTCATATCTTGGAAAAATCAGTCAAAACCAAAAATAAAGATGGTAAACTAGAGTTTTTAAGTAAATGGGGTGTGGATACTCCTCCTGAAGAACTGATTGTTAATGGTCCTTACAAACTGGAAAGATATGATACAAGTCAACGGATAATTTTTCGTCGTAACCCCTATTATTGGCGTAAAGATGCTCAAGGTAAATCCCAACCATATATTGAACGGATAATTTGGCAAATTGTCGAATCAACTGATACTGCTTTACTTCAATTTCGCTCTGGAGATTTAGATGCTATTGGGGTTTCTCCTGATTATTTTTCTCTATTAAAAGTTCAAGAAAAACAAGGTAATTTTAAAATATATAATGGTGGTCCGAGTTCTGCTACTTCCTTTATTTCTTTTAATTTAAATAAGGGGAAAAGAGATGATCAGCCTTTAGTTGATCCTATTAAATCTAAGTGGTTTAATAATGTCCAATTTCGTCAAGCTGTAGCCTATGCTATTGATAGACAAGCCATGTTAAATAATACTTTTCGTGGTTTGGGTACACTTCAAGATTCTCCTATTTCTGTTCAAAGTCCTTATTTCTTATCACCAGAAAAAGGCTTGAAAGTTTATAAATATAATCCTGAAAAAGCCAAGAAATTACTACTAAAAGCCGGATTTAAATATAATGAAAAAAATCTTTTAGTAGATGATCAAGGTAATGAAGTGAGATTTGCATTATTAACTAATGCAGGGAATAAAATCCGAGAATCAATGGGTTCACAAATTAAACAGGATTTAAGTAAAATTGGTATTCAAGTAGATTTCACACCTTTAGCTTGGAATACCTTTATAGACAAACTTTCTAACACTTTAGATTGGGATGCTTGTTTAATAGGTTTAACAGGAGGTTTAGAACCAAATGATGGTGCAAATGTGTGGTCTCCTGAAGGAGGTTTACATATGTTTAATCAGAAACCCCAAGCCGGACAGAAACCAATTGAAGGGAGAGAAGTTACACCTTGGGAAATCAAAATTAATGATCTTTATATTCAAGGAGCGCAGGAATTTGATGAGGCTAAATTAAAGGAAATTTATGGGGAAAGTCAACAATTAACACAAGAATATTTACCTTTTATTTATTTGGTTAATTCCTATTCTCTATCAGCAATTCGCAACCGGTTTCAAGGTATTCAATTTTCTGCCCTTGGTGGTGCTTTTTGGAATATTCATGAAATTCAAATTACGAAATAGTTAACTGTTGACTGAATAAAAGAACTCCAAAATCCAAAATCCAAAATCCAAAATCCCATGACTCAACCAGAAAATTTGCGATCGCTCTTAAAAGCCGTCGCCAATGGTAAAATAACCCCAGAGATAGCCTTCGACTCCCTCAAAGACCTGGCCTATCAATCTGTAGGTGAGTTTGCTAAAATAGACCACCACCGTCAATTAAGAACCGGTTTCCCGGAAGTAATTTGGGGGCCTGGTAAAACTCCTGAACAAATTGCCCAAATTATGGAGGTCATGCGACATCGGACTTCTGTAGTCATGGCTACTCGTATAGAACCTCAAGTATATTCCGAAATTCAAAAAAAAGTTAGAGGTATCCGATATTACGAACAGGCGCGAATCTGTGCCATTACTCCCTCGGTAATTGAAGTCAAATTTCCTGGTAAAATTGGCATTCTTTCCGCTGGTACTGCTGATTTAGCTGTTGCTGAAGAAGCCGCTGTCACTGCTGAACTTTCTGGTTTTTCTGTACAGCGTCTTTGGGATGTAGGTGTAGCGGGAATACACCGTTTACTAAGTAACCGTCACCTATTAGAATCAGCGTCAGTATTAATTGTTGTAGCAGGTATGGAAGGGGCTTTACCTAGTGTAGTAGCTGGTTTGACGGATTGTCCAGTGATTGCTGTTCCTACTAGTATTGGTTATGGTGCGAGTTTTTCCGGTTTAGCACCTTTATTAACAATGCTCAATTCTTGCGCTGCTGGTATAGGTGTGGTAAATATAGATAATGGCTTTGGTGCAGCGGTTTTAGCGGGACAAATTTTAAGAACTTCAGAAAAATTACGCTTGACAACAGAAACCTAGTCAAGTGGTAGGATAAAATAGAATATAATTGCCGTATTTTCTACTTCATTAGCTACTTTTACTATTTAATAGAATTTGTCAAGATTTTGCTTACAGTATTATGGAAAACCTGAATGATTTACTATTGCCATTTTTAGGCAATTTACACCAACATATCACTTTTATGGCTAATTACAGTCATATTAAAGACCCAGACCTTTTGGAGCAAATGCGACTTGGTTGGAATTACTTTATCACAACTGGGCAAGTTTGGGCGCTGTTTATTGGTGTAGTTGTTGGTTATCTGTTCAAAAGTTTAAGTAGTTTCAGCTAAATAGATTTTAGATTTTGAATTGATTTTGAAGAAAAATCTCTCAGGGTGTTTTCAAGGTTGCCAGCAAATATAATTTGCTACTACACAGACAAAGTCAGCTTGCGTATATTAACACAAAAACAATGGTTTGAAACCCATGAAGATGTATTTTCTGTGTGTAAAGGCGGTTTGTACTGCCTATTTTTTAGTATCTATTAGCACATTTTTCCTCTGTTCAGATTTATGACCGAAAAACAAACTTGGAGTCAGCGGTTCGAGTCCGCGCTACATCCGGCGATCGCTCGTTTTAATGCCAGTATAGGTTTTGATATCGAACTGATCAAATATGACATTACTGGTTCTCAAGCTCATGCTAAAATGTTAGCTCATACTGGGATAATTTCCTATGAAGAAGGGGAAATACTATTTACAGGTTTAGAACAAATTCGTCAAGAATACGACCAAGGACAATTTCAGCCCGGTATTGACTCTGAAGATGTGCATTTTGCTGTAGAAAAGCGACTAACGGAAATTGTCGGGGATGTCGGCAAAAAACTACACACAGCCCGTTCTCGCAATGATCAAGTAGGTACTGATACTAGATTATATCTTCGTGATCAAATTCGGAAAATTCGCCAGCAATTGCGGGAGTTTCAAGGGGTTCTACTTGATATAGCCGAAAAAAATGTAGAAACGCTGATTCCTGGTTATACCCACCTGCAACGGGCCCAACCCGTGAGTTTAGCACATCATTTACTAGCATACTTTCAGATGGCACAGCGGGACTGGGAACGGTTAGCAGACGTTTATAGCCGAGTGAATATCTCCCCTTTGGGTTGTGGCGCTTTAGCGGGAACAACTTTTCCTATTGACCGCCACTATACAGCGAAGTTATTGCATTTTGATCATGTTTATGCTAACAGTTTGGACGGGGTGAGCGATCGGGATTTCGCCATAGAATTTCTCTGTGCTGCTAGTATAATTATGGTTCACCTCAGCCGTCTTTCTGAGGAAGTGATTTTGTGGGCTTCAGAAGAATTTCGTTTTGTCACTCTTAAAGATAGCTGTGCTACCGGTTCTAGCATTATGCCCCAAAAGAAAAACCCCGACGTACCAGAATTAGTTAGAGGGAAAACGGGGCGGGTATTTGGTCATTTGCAAGCCATGTTAGTGATTATGAAGGGTCTACCCCTGGCTTATAATAAAGACCTACAGGAAGACAAAGAAGGTATTTTTGACAGCGTGAACACAGTTAAAGCCTGTTTAGAGGCGATGACAATTTTACTGCAAGAAGGTTTAGAATTTCGTCATCAGCGATTAGCAACAGCGGTGACAGAGGACTTTGCTAATGCTACAGATGTGGCAGATTATCTCGCTGCCCGTGGTGTACCCTTCCGAGAAGCTTATAATATTGTCGGTAAAGTTGTGAAAACCAGTATTGCTGCGGGTAAACTACTTAAAGATTTGCACTTAGATGAGTGGCAACAAATTCATCCTGCCTTTGCAGCGGATATTTATGAAGCTATAGCCCCTCGTCAAGTTGTTGCAGCCCGCAATAGCTATGGTGGCACAGGTTTTGTTCAAGTTAGAGAGGCTATTGTTAATGCCCGGACTCTACTCAGCGGCAAATAATTTTTAATTCAGGGAGTGGGTAATGGGTAATGGGTAATTGGTAATGGGTAATTGGTAATTGGTAATTGGTAATTGGTAATTCACTTTTTACAACAAACAACCACCACTAACAACTGACCACTAACAACTGACCACTGACCACTGACCACTGACAAAGGGCATAAATAAGGGTGTACTAGTGTACACCCCAAAAATTCAAAATATGAGAGAGTAAAATTTAACCAGATACATTAATCAGCAGCGTCCATTGCTGCTGCCCCTGTGCCTTCGTCCTCTTCACTCTTGGGCGATCTTTGCTGGAATCTTCGGCCCATTCTCCCTGTAGTAGTCCGTTTACGAAACTTTCTGGCGTAGGCCTGGTTTCGTAGCGCCTTCTCTTTCTTCGGGTTACGGCGCTTTGCCATATTCACCTCATAAATAAACAACAAAAAATTGGCATCTAGGCATAACTTAGGCCATATTATACCGATATTATTGATATACTTTTTTTAGCCTAGTGCTGCAATCAATACACTTTGAACAGCATACCATTATATCTTACTAAAAATCCTGATGTCAAGCTAAATTTGGGTAGGTAATTAGGCAATAGGTAGTTCTGGACTAGTTTGATGTTGTAACATAAAATGAGGAAATTTTAACTTTGAACATTCTTATTTTTTTTACGTCAATGATTCAGTCCACACGTAGCTTATGGCACTTTGGGCAAACTATACTAGGTATTATATTTCGCCATCCCATTACGGGTACAAGCATTATCCCTATTTTACCTAATGGTCAAATTGTGTTAATTAGAAGAAAGGATGATGGTTGTTGGTCATTACCGGGTGGTATGGTGGATTGGGGAGAAGATGTTACCCATGCAGTCTGTCGGGAGTTAATGGAGGAAACAGGGTTAGAATTAGTCAAAATTCGCCGTTTAGTGGGAGTTTACTCGTCACCAGATCGTGATCCTCGTATTCATTCTATCTGTATTGCTGTGGAAGCTGAAGTCGCAGGAAAAATGACTATCAAAGATAGTTTAGAAGTTATGGAAATTCAGGCTTTCCCCCCTAGTTCTCTACCAAAACCAGATATGTCTCATGATCATTCTCGTCAGTTACAAGACTATTTAAATGGCTTAACAACTCTTGCGTAAAAGATGAAAAATTGAAGATTTTGGATTTAATTTTCAAATCCAAAGTCTATTAATTAGAAATTACGAAAATGAGTAAATGAGTAAATGAGTAAAGTAAAATGAATATTTTATTTCGCAACTCCCGCAGAAAACTTTCTCAAGGGATATTATTTTGGCGCGAGGTTGGTAATGGAATACCTGTGGTTTTTCTGCATGGTGCATGGAATGATGGTAGTGAATGGGTTTCAATAATGCAATTACTAGCTGATCATATTCATTGTTTTGCACTAGATTTATTAGGTTTTGGTGAATCAGCTAATCCCGATATTCACCATTCTATAGATTTACAAGTGGAGTGTTTAGCTGATTTTTTAGAGGCTTTAAAATTAGAGAAAGTCTATTTAGTTGGTAATTCTTTAGGAGGTTGGATTGCTGCTAGTTATGCTGTAAAATATCCAGAACAAATATATGGTTTGATACTGTTATCTCCAGAGGGTGTAGCAGCAGAAGGACAAAAACAGTATTGGGAAAAAAGACGGCGCTTATTCAATTGTCCACCATGGTTAATTAAATTTTTACGCTCAATTATTCCTTTAATTAAATTGATTGGTTGGCAAGAAAAAATCACTAAGGATTTAGAATTAAGAAAAACTTTGTTAGATTATCCTACAGCCTCTCACTTACTTTTTAACCGTAAAAAACCAGAAATAGAAGCAGAATTTTTAGAAAAAGACTTGCCTAATATTAAAGTTCCTTGTTTAATTTTACAAGGTGGTGAAGATACCGCCATTGCTATATCTAGAAGTAATACTTATGCTGGACTAATTCCTAATATTAAGTTACATAATATCACCCATGGAGAAAGTAATTTACCAGAATCTTGTCCTGATGTTGTGGCCGCAGCTATTTGGGATTTTATCAGTATTAGTCAATACTGAATAATGATATAAGCTGTTACGCAGCTAAATTGTACAATCCTAATATGGTTAGATATTGTGGGATTTTTATCATTAATATCTGTACCTTATAATTTCGTAAAAGGCTGTATAATCTAAAACTAATAAATCTTTATTTAAACCCCTTCACTACGGAGAAGGGGATAAATGTATTTATTTACATCCTAAAGATTGACGAGTATCTACACCTGTTTTAGAATTTACACCACTGGCATTAGTACAGAGTTTTTTCACTTGTACCATATCTAAAATTGCATTAGTAAAATCAGCACCAGTAACATTAACATCATCAAAGCTTGAACGCAACATCATTGCATCTTTCAACACGGCATCACTTAAATCAGCGTTTTGAAATCTTGTTAAATAAGAAATACCTTCAGTAAAATCAATACCATGTAAATTTGCACCTTCTAATAAAGAACCATTAAAAACAGCACCGCGCAAATCAGCATTACTAAAGTTACTATTCTCTAATTTCACATTTGTAAACTCAGTTCTAATTAAACTTTGACCAGAATAGTCCTTTCCCGCGACTCCCTGATTCAGGTTAAAACTAGTAACATTAGAAGAACTTGCAGCTTGGGCTGATAAAGGGAAAATAAACAACACCAAGGCTAAAATCATACTAGCCAATATTGGGCGATATTTGATCATCTTTGCTTAATAAATCTCAACAATTCCACTATTAATCATTAAACCGCAGGAAGGAGTCAGAAGTAATTCTCTGCTAAATTAGAAGCTGTCTACTAGGATAGATTATAGTGAAAAACTCTACTTGCTTTTGACTAAAAACTCAGTTCTGAGTCTCTCCTCTCCACGGGGAGAACTTTAGTAAAGGGGTCAAGTTTAAAAGTTTTCTTGTATAAATTTCTAATTCCTATTCAACGTAAATATAACTATCTAACTGTGGCTAATCCAGAAAATACAAACCAATCTCTAGCGCGAACCCCTTTATATCAAATGGGTGTAGAACTCAAAGCCAAATTTACCAGCTTTGGTGGCTGGGAAATGCCCATACAATATAGTAGTATTATAGAAGAACACCACACTGTTAGAAATACGGCGGGAATGTTCGATATTTCTCACATGGGTAAATTTATCCTCCAAGGTAAAAACCTGATTTCCCGACTTGAGTATTTAGTTCCTTCAGATTTAAGTCGTTTACAACCTGGACAAGCACAATATACCGTATTACTGAACCATCAAGGTGGAATTGTTGACGACATCATTATTTACTACCAAGGTACAGACAGTTTTGATACGCAAAAGGTTGTAATTATCGTCAACGCTGCAACCACTGATAAAGATAAAACATGGATATTAACGCATCTTGATGATGATACAGTTGAATTTCAAGACCTTTCACGGGATAAAATTTTAATTGCTGTTCAAGGTCCAACAGCTACTAATCATCTTCAATCTTTAGTCACAGAGGATTTATCAGCAATTAAGGCTTTTGGACATTTAGAAACAACCATTTTCGGAAAATACGCATTTCTCGCTCGGACAGGTTATACAGGAGAAGATGGTTTTGAGGTCATGGTAGATTCCTCCGTGGGTATAGACTTGTGGCAAAATCTATATAATGTTGGTGTTATTCCCTGTGGACTTGGTTGTAGAGACACCCTGCGCTTAGAAGCTGCAATGGCACTTTATGGACAGGACATTGATGATACCATTACACCTCTAGAGGCTGGTTTAGGTTGGTTAGTACATTTAGATACCAAAGGTGATTTTATAGGGAAGGAAGTTTTAATACAGCAAAAAGCAGAAGGAGTACCGCGTAAACTCGTAGGTTTACAAACGGAAGGACGGAATATTCCCCGTCACGGCTACCCTGTATTATCATCGGGTCAAGTTGTAGGAGAAGTAACAAGTGGTACTCTCTCGCTGACACTTGGTTATCCCATAGCTTTGGCCTATGTTCCTAGTCAGTTAGCAACGGTCAAACAGCAGCTAGAAGTGGAAATTCGCGGTAAAGCTTACCCCGCTGTAGTTGTGAAACGCCCATTTTATCGCTCAAAAAATCGTGTTACTAAGTGATATAATTTTCCCGCTTCAGTCAAGTACAGGAATAAGGAATTTAACCGCAGATAAATCTGTACTTCATTGGACTAGGAAATGGTATAATCTTTGAGGTTTTTGAGGAATAATTAGTTTAGGTTAGGTTTGTCACATTATTGTTTTAACATTGAAGAGAAAGTGATATGTCTTCTGAATATCCCCAGGATTTGCAATACTTAGATTCCCATGAATATGTTCGTCTGGATGACGACATTGCTACTATCGGTATTACTCAGTTTGCTATAGAACAATTGGGTGATATTGTCTTTTTAGAACTAGCAGAAATTGGTCATGATATAACTAAGGGAGATACCTTTGGTACAATTGAATCTGTAAAAGCTGTGGAAACACTTAATTCACCTGTTAGTGGCACAGTCATAGAGCGTAATGAAGCTTTACTAAGCGACCCAGAACAAGTAGCGGATGATCCCTATGGCGAAGGTTGGTTCATTAAAGTGCGTGTTAACAATCCGGGTGAAATTCTGGAAACTATGACAGCAGAACAATATGAGGCTTTGGTAGAGGGTATGTAAGTAGTTTCACATTTATACATTCCTGAAAATCAAGAAAAACGGTATCAGTTACACTATATCTCAGCTTTTTTAGCAACCTGAAAGGCTGAGATATAGGTGATTTGAATATTTCCTCCTAAGTTGTTTTCTATCTTTTTTCGTAATTCTGTAAATAAACAATTTCTGGTTTCTATATCTAGTTTTAGGTAAGATGTATAAGTGCTTAAAAGTCGTAGAAAATCATCAATATAATAATTAGCTTTACATACAATTTGTTCAGAAACTAGATTTTTAAATCTACCTGAATTAATAGCTATTTGTCCTAAATTTTCAACTATCTGTTTTTGAGTTTTTATATCTTCGTACCTATCTAAAAATGGAGCATACTTTTGATAAATTTCCCGGAAACTTTGATATATTTCATATTCTGGTTGGGGAGTCATATTCCAAAGCAAAATTAAAGCACCGTCCTTTCTTAAAGCTTCTGCAATTCTGATATTACCAGATTTAGGATTAATCCAATGGAAAGAAGTTGCTGCTAAAACAGCATCAAATTTTTCAGGTTCTAGTTCCCATTCTTCAAAAGTGGTCTGCTGAATTTCTACCTGTGGGTAGATTTCACAGTTTTTTCTTGCTAAATGACAAGCTGCTAAACTTGGTTCTAAACAAATCATAGAAAAGCCCAATTTAGCAAATGCTAAAGTTGCGTTTCCTGGTCCACAACCTAATTCTAGGATATTAGCTTTTGGGGAAATTTGAGCTATTTCTATAGCACCATTAATAATTTCCTCTGGATAGCGAGGTCTGAATTTATTGTAAGCCTCTGCTACCTGGGAATACCAATTTTTTCTGGTTTCTAAATCTTGAGAATATAAGTTTTTAAGGATTTCAAATTCTTTCATTTATCCTTGATTTAATTTTAATAAATTTAAGCGGGAATTTTTGGATTGATTGTCTAATTTTAATCTAAATAAAATCAGAATATTTACGGATGTCTATATTTAGATAATTCCTGCATTCTGTAATTAATAATTATACTATCTTACTTGAATATGCACACCTTGATTTTATCCCTTTGGCTAATTCTGACGATAATGGCCTTGTTTTTAGCAATATCTGTAATTAGTAACCAAAAACGGCGTATATCTAAGGCTAAAAAAACCGGAAAATTAGATCCCAATCGTTTCACTTTTGGAAGTGCAGAAAAAAGACTTTGGAAAGAATTATTAACGCTACTACAATTAGATAGTGTAACTGCGGAAAGACTTTTGAGACATGAACAAAATAAGTATCCAGGTAAGTCAACCAAGTGGTATTTAGAAAAAGTTATTTTTAATTTAAAACGCGATCGCCATTAAGTGATATTATACAATAGTTAATCAGCTAAAAAAATCTCACTCATAGTCTATCGGGTTTTAAAATTTCCTAAAGCCATAACAGCATTTTGTCCACCAAAACCAAAGCTAAAACACAGAACATTCTTAATTTTACTTTCTTGTGCTGATCTAATCAAGTTTAAATTAAATTCTGGTTGCTGAAGTCCTACACAGGGAGGTAATATATTATTCCGCAATGCCATCAGTGAAAACGCTACACTTAAAGCTCCCGATGCGCCTAATGTGTGACCTGTGCTACCTTTAGTAGAACTAATTGCTAATTTTTCTGGAAATAAATTTTGGATAATTTTACTTTCCATGCGGTCATTTAATTGGGTAGCTGTACCATGGGTATGAATGTAGTCTATAGCTGTTGGTGTCATCTGACTACGTTCTAAACATTGCTTAATTGCGACCATAGCACTCTTACCCTCTGGTTCTGGGGTTATACCATGATATGCGTCTGCTGTCAAGCCAAAACCTAATATTTCTCCATAAACCTTGGTTTGACGTTGACTGGCCAACTCCGCAGATTCAAGGATAAATACAGCACCACCTTCACCTAATACCAAGCCTTCCCGGTATAAATCAAAGGGATATGCCCCTGTTTTCCCTAAAGCCCCCATTTGCTGAAATCCGGCAATTGTCAGAGGTGTTATAGGTGCTTCTACTGCACCAGCTATTACTCTTTGATACTCACCGCTTTTGATTAACATAGCAGCTTGGGCGATCGCCCAAATTCCTGTTGCACAAGCGGCCATTGGTGATAGAATTGCCCCTAATGCTCCTATTTGTCGAGCCACAGCGATCGCATTCATTTGGGGTAAAGTATTTAACCAATTGTCTAAATTTACCCCTCCCGCTTGTTCATGTATGTTTTGCGCCATCATTTCCCATGATGCTTGATAACCACGACTAGAACCAATGACTACAGCACAATCAGGTAAAGGCGGTACTAATTGGGCATCTTGTAAAGCTGATGTAACAACTATTTCCGTTATTGTACTTAACGCCGTAGGTTTTTCAGCAATTAAGCCTAGAGGGATCACCCCCAATTCTGGAAATAGTTGATGTAATTTAATCCCAGTTTTAGCAAGTAGTAGATTTTGCCAACTATCTTCCAGATTTTTGCCTAAAGCAGAAACTAAACCAATACCAGTAATAACAACCTTAACCAATTTTAGATTTGAGATTTGAGATTTGATGTCAAAATTCACAAGTGACAAGTCAGCAGTGGGAATACTTGAAAAATGGGGAATAAAATCCAATTATCAATGATGTTTCCCACTGACTAATGACCAATGACTACTCAGGACTTTTCAGATTTTCCGCACCCTGGGTAACTTTTGCCGACTCAATGCGATCGCCTTGTTTAATGTTATTAACTACATCAAAGCCATCAGTAACATTACCGAATACAGCATAATTACCATCCAAGAATGATAAATCTGCTAAAGCGAAGTAAAATTGAGAAGAAGCAGAATCAGGTGCTTGTGATCGGGCCATAGCGATCGCCCCCTGCTTATGCTGTAACTCAGGCTTATCAGTAATTGTCTTACTGTAAGTAGGCTCATTTGCGCCTTTGGGCTTAATTTCTAAAGGTATACGGCGCTCAGTCTTAGTTTTAGGATTAATATAACCACCTGTTCCCAGTCTAGTAGCGGGAAATGTCGGGTCTTTACCTTGTGGATCTCCACCTTGGGCGACAAAAGGTTGGGGATCACGGACAACGCGATGAAATACTAAACCATCATAAACACCTTTTTGCACTAAATCCACGAAATTACCCGCAGTAATTGGCGCATTAATGCCATCTAATTCAATCGTAATTGGTGCGCCATTAACTGTCATCACCACTGTAGCTTTACCTTCGAGACGTGGTAAATCTTTCATGCCGGGAATACTCTCACTAGTAGGTTTTGATACTGTTTGTGTGCTTGTAGTAGCTGCTGAAGTTGGGGATGTATTAGAAGATTCTATACCGCTCGTACATCCTCCCAAAGTCAAAGCAAAAATAATCAACCAAGCCACAAAAAATTGTGGAAATTTTAATTGCATTGTTAGTGACTGAATCAAACAAGGTTAGGACTTACGGAAAATATATAGCATTTCCTCTCCTACTTAGGTACAGAAATCAGCAATGAATCCCGTACCTCAGTGAACTCAGAAAACTGAAAACCCATTTTTGGGTAGGGGTAATATCCTGCGGGATCTTGCTACATGAATTACCCTCTACTTTCTTTCCGTTTTGCGTAAATCCTCAAAGCAGCCGATATTTTCTGGCAAAAATGTGGAATGTTGGATTTTCAATTGTGAAAACAACTCTTCCCAGAGAGAGCATAATCATTATTGATTGATCAGCAATCCAAAATCCAAAATTCAAAATCCAAAATTTAAAATGATTACAGTCCTTCTAAGGATACTCCCAAAAAACGAGCTAATTGGGCCCCTTGAGTTTCCAAATCAGCCAAAGACAAGGGTTGACCCACTCTAGTGAGGGGAATATCCCGTCTACCCTTCAGCCGGAGATACAAAGCGCGTTGAGGATTAAGACCTTCCTTAATCACAATACGCACGGATTGTACATCTTGGATGCGTCCGTCAATTTGGATTTCACGGTTTTTCCCCGGAAAACCCCAGCGAAAGATTTTTAATTTCCCCGTTTCCCGATTGAACTCATTATAGCCGCCACCTAAATCCCATAAAATCACCAGCCACAGATATAAGGCTAATAGCAAGCCAGCAGCACCGTATAATCCCATTACCAATCCTTGAGGGACAAATATCAGTTCGGTGGGATCAGTAACTATGAGTAAATTAACCTTGAGATAACTGGAGATACTAGCTAAGAAAAAACCACTGGCTCCCATAGTAACAATAGTTGCCAACCAGTAGTTGCTGAACCGACGTGAACCCAGAACCTTTTGATAGAGAAGGTTCTCGCCTTTGTTAATCGTTGTTGATACCGTCATGAAACTACCTTGGACTATCTTTCTCAAGTTTGACACTCAAGCCGTCTTAATTGCAAGTTATCAAGGATATCATGGGTTTTGGGAGATCAGGGGGAATTTTTCTGTCTTCTGATTCTGAGAAAACTTGTGTCAAATTGTTAAAATTCTGATATTGATAGTATTGGAGATAGTGAATATTTAATTTTCTTGCCCGTATCCAGCGCAAACCCAGGTGAATGTGATAAGTTAAGAATCATTAAGCTAACAAAACCCAGATTACTGGTTAATGGTGGCTGAACATGACATAATTATAAAGAAGTGATGACTTTTTTAAGTAGTCAGTTCTCACAATCTCACATTCTCAAAGGCTGCTGAGATGGGAAAAAACGTTGAATTACTCACGGTAGTTACCATAAATTGGTAGAATCGCCGGAACACAGCTTAAAAAACGTAGCAATTTTAGTAAAAAACCAAGGATTGTAGTCAAATGACCATCGCAGTTGGACGCGCCCCCAGTAGAGGGTGGTTTGACGTATTAGACGACTGGTTAAAGCGCGATCGCTTTGTATTCGTAGGTTGGTCAGGAATATTACTA
>LJOT01000582.1 GCA_001672075.1 Anabaena sp. CRKS33 | reverse complement strand
AACAACAACCCTGGATGATGAACAACAACCCTGGATGATGAACAACAACCCTGGATGATGAACAACAACCCTGGATGATGAACAACAACCCTGGATGATAAACAACAACCCTGGATGATGAACAACAACCCTGGATGATGAACAACAACCCTGGATGATGAACAACAACCCTGGATGATGAACAACCCTAACCAGGCTTAATCATAAAATAATACAAACGCGAGCAAGATGCTCGCACTACAATTACAATTAAAAAATTTATCAAAATAAATTCATTTGTCCCCCCTGATTATCTAATGGTATCTCAGTTTGTTGATAGGAAACTTTAGCTTTTATCTCATCCATTGCTAACCACAAGTCTAATAAAGCTTTCTCTTCCAAAATGCGTTTCTTTTCATCTTTGATGTGGGGAATTACTTTTAACGCTACTTCAAATGTCCGCATAAAGGAATCATTGCTAACTAATCCTGTATTTTTCAGAAATCTCCGCACTGGTTCTGTATTTTCTTCTGCTTGGTAAATGGCAATAATGGCGTGAAGTCCATCTACTAAATATCTGCCAGAAAATTCTGTATCAATGGTAGAAAAGGCGCGTTTTTTTAACCGTTGTTCTGGGGTGAGTAACTTACAAAAGCCACTACCAGAATCTAGTAATTTATGGGTTTTAACTAAGTCGGAAACATCAAAACCTCCCACTGCTAAAGCTAATTGTCGGGCTTCATCAAAGGGAAATTCCCGCGCTTCAAAGGTATCCCAAGCGAGTATATACCATTGGGTGAGGGGGTCTATGCCGTTAAAGTCTTTACCTGCTAATAGCTTTTCTAGTCGGTATGCGACGATGGTTTGGCGCACTTCTTCAAAGGCGGCTTTCGGTTCTACTGGGTTGCCCGCACTGTCGAGAATAGAACTGTAGCGGGTAAATACGCTTAATGCACTACCAAAGGCTGTTAAGCAGAGGTCAATACCTGGGGGTTTGACGCGACGGCGGGGGTCTGCTACTCTGTCAGCGGCGGGACGGCTATCTGCTGTTAAGGATTTTTCGATTTCTGGGGCTTTCTCAAAGACGATATTACGTACTTCAATGCGGACATCATCCCACCATGCTTGTTCGGCGTTGGGTTGACGTTTGCGACAGACTAAAAGCACGGTGCTGGATACGGCGTTTTTCTGTGC
>LJOT01000581.1 GCA_001672075.1 Anabaena sp. CRKS33 | reverse complement strand
TTCTCTTCTCTAGACTATAACCCATAAGCGTTACACAAGATTATAAGTATTTCTTATCAAAAAATAAACAACCAATTTATGAGGCTTTGGGGATTTCATTACCTGTTAGCGGGGGTTATAGTGGAGTGTAAGCAATATAGTATTATTATCATTCTCAATTTTTGTCAGATTAATTTGTGGAATTTGTGGTTTTATAGAAAAAATAGTATTACCTGATACAGAAATAATTGATTAAATAGGAATATAGACACACTACACCTAAAAACCCCAGAAAAACCCCAAATAGGTTGTCAATAATAAGAATAATTTTGCAAAAACTCCCCAACATGATGAGGATTGTAACAATTAGCAAAGATAAACTTTTCCGCAATTTTGACTATTTCCGGATTATTTTCTCGCCAAATTTCATATAATCTTTTAGCATCTTCATCTGTTTGCTTTTGTTGACTTTTTTTCTGATTTTTCTGATTTTTCTGATTTTTCTTTTTTTTATTTGTTAATTTAGGTAATAATTTATCCCCCCAATAAAATTTTTTACCTTTTTTCTCTTGGGATTTATATTGATGACAAAATTTTTTATATTTACGACTACATTCCTCTAAATCTTCTCCTAAAGCTAAAAAAGCAGGGTGCCAAGTGGTAATTCCATCATCACTTAACCTTTCATAAACTCCATAATTACTAAAATCATAGAAAAAACCATTTTGCATACCAGCGGCTTGGGGATTAGCATGAATATATCTGATAGTATTTAAAGCTCTGGTTTTATCATTGTTAGAAAAACTTGTACTATGGTATCTTTTTTCCCAAAAATGTCCACATCTATTTAACATTCGATTAAAACACATAGCAGAATACCAGTTAATATAGTGCATTATTTTGGGTATTTCTTCTGCTTTTTGCGGTTCAATCAAATAATGAATATGATTACTCATAATACAGACACTATAGAGTTTAAAACTATATTTCTCTATGGCTTTTTTGATCACATATAGAAATATTTGACGACATTCTAAACGGGTTAAGCGAAATTCTCTATTGTTGCAACGAACTGTAATATGATAGGAATAGTTACAATGGGGTTGAGTTTGTAATGACATCAGCTTGTAGGTTGGGTTGAGGTACGTTCACGAAGTGTGGCGAAGCCATAACCCAACATAAACGTTATAAACGTC
>LJOT01000580.1 GCA_001672075.1 Anabaena sp. CRKS33 | reverse complement strand
ATCATCAAATAAAACTTGGGAGTTATAACCATCAGGTATAGAAGCCCGATATTCGGCGGTTTCTGTTAATATGCTTTTGATGATTTCTTGATATTTTAATTTGGTATCCATTGTACTATCTCCTCATTTTTATCATCAAATACAATCAGTTTAATAATTTTGTTATTGATTAAAAGCTGTCCTATTTCTACGGTAAATACACTGTTAAAAACTGGTCGAGAAACTGCTAAATATAAATCTCTATTTTCGCCAATCTCATTAAGTATTTGTTTATACAAAATATACTGTCCTAAAGCCTGTTCTAAATCTTTAACATCAGATTCACCCACAAAACTCTTGACTTCAACAACTATTTTTTCTGTTCCTTTTTCCGCACTAATTAAACGTTCTGCACCCAAGTCAGCAGATAAACGTTTATTACCTATTTTTAAAGGAAAGGGATCATGAGTAATTGTCCACCCTGCTTTTTGTAAGGCAAGTTTGACTGTATTGTGGTAGATATCTCTTCTTGACATTATAAACCTATTCTATATTAGTGGTCTTGGGAACTGATACAAGATTTTATGAAAACAGACTGAATAATAGTTTAGCTATTGGTTGCCAGAAATTAATTTTTTAAGGGTAAATTTTAACCAGCTTAGTTTTATCTTCATGAAATTAGGTTAAAATCCGAAGAATGGCAATTTTAGGTATAAAAACTAGATTATGGCAAATAATGAGCATTTAGCAATACTGAAGCAAGGGGTAGAGGTTTGGAATAAGTGGAGAGATGAAAATCAATATGTAAGACCTAACCTGAGTGGGACTGACCTGAGTAAGGCTGACCTGAGTGGGGCTAACCTGGGTGGGGCTTTCCTGCTTCAGGCTAACCTGAATGGGGCTAACCTGAGTGGGGCTTTCCTGGTTGAGGCTTTCCTGTTGGATGCTAAACTGAGTGGGGCTTTCCTGTTTGATGCTAACCTGTTTGATGCTAACCTGTTTGATGCTGACCTGAGATGGGCTGACCTGAGTGGGGCTGACCTGAGTGGGGCTAATTTAGCCATGTCCCAAGTAATTGGTACAAATTTTTACAATGCAACTTTAACAGGTTCTCGTATAGGAGATTGGCATATTCATAGTGGAACAATCCTAGACAAAGTAATTTGTGAATATGTTTATCTTGATGATGAAAAAACAGA
>LJOT01000579.1 GCA_001672075.1 Anabaena sp. CRKS33 | reverse complement strand
TAGGGAAACGCTGATTAAATCGCCTTTTTCAAAGTCTGGCCAATTTTGAGGAGGAGGAAGGGATTTGCGTGATATTTTTGATCATCTTGCAACGACACTGACTCTCGGAGAGGCATATATTTGCGGTGGCAGGGTGCCAATGATGGGATGCATTGCGGCCGCGAGCGGGTATTTCCAGTGGATTCATGCCATCTGGGCCTTGCGGAGCATGCGTCCGGCAATGACCAGGTTGGCCAGGGCGAAGAGGCTGTGAAGTTGGGCGAGATTTTTCCTCAGCCCCCGGTATCGGACTTTCCGGTAGCCGAAGAGGTTTTTGACGATGTGGAAGGGATGCTCCACCTTGGATCGCACCTGGGCTTTCCGACGCTCCCATTCCCGTAAGAGATCCTTCTTCAACCCCTCTGCCATCGCCTTCAGACCTCCCTTCTTCTGAGCCACCATCCACTCGATCTTGCTTCCCTCAAATTCCGCCCTCTTTTCAACCCCTGTGTATCCCGCGTCGGCGTGAACACTCTTCTCTTTTCCATGCAGGAGATGTTTGGTCTGGCTGACGTCACTCACATTGGCGGGGGTGCCCTCAAGGCTGTGAACCAACCCCGACTTCGCATCCGCTCCAATATGGGCCTTCATCCCGAAGTGCCACTGGTTGCCTTTGCGGGTCTGATGCATCTGCGGATCCCTCTTGCCCTCCGCATTCTTGGTTGAAGAGGGGGCGCTGATGATGGTCGCATCCACGATGGTCCCTTCTGTCATCATGAGCTTCTTGGCCTTCAGATGCCTTCCGATCTCCTCAAAGATTGCCCGCGTCAGCTCATTCTCTTCCAGAAGATGCCGGAACTTCAGCAGTGTCGTGGCATCAGGCACGCTTTCCCCTCCCAGATCCACTCCAATGAAGTTCCTCATGGCCTGACTGTCGTAGATGGCATCCTCAAGGGCTTCGTCAGCCAACCCATACCACTGCGATAGAAAGTAGATCCTGAGCATCCTTTCGATCCCGATCGGCGGCCTCCCTCGCTTACCCTTCGGATAACACGGCTCAATCAGGGCGATAAGCTTACCCCAAGGTAGCACCTCTTCCATGTCCCCAAGGAAGCGTTCCCTTCTGGTCGCCTTCTTCTTCCCTGCATATTCGCTCGCAGAAAAACTCAACTGGTTGTTCATGCCCTCATTCCATACCAACC
>LJOT01000300.1 GCA_001672075.1 Anabaena sp. CRKS33 | reverse complement strand
ATTAATTGAAGGTGCGCCTACAAGTCCCGAAGTTGTATTTATTAGAACAGTTATTCGTAAACTAATAACTCAAGACTTGCTATCAGACATAGAATATGAAGTAATTGAAATAGGTGGTAGTGGCAATTTTAATTCTATAGGTCAATTAATCTATCATAAAAGTCAATTACACCAAAGCATACCAGTAATTGCCATTACTGATAAAGATTTTAGAATCCAGGAAGAAATTGAGGAAAGAAATAGAAAAATTGACGCTGATTTAATCAGAAACAAATTAGCAAAAATTATCTACTGGAAAAGACATGAATGGGAAAATTTCTTACTTGAAGAAACAGAAACTATCGCTAATCTTTTCAATCAGATATCTACTAAAAAAACAGGGGAGAAGAAGACATATAGAAAGAATACTGGTAATAATTTAACCAAATCTCAGCTTGAAGAATGGCTAAGACAATATTTTCAAGAATCGATAATGACAGAATTATTTGAATGTTTAAAGTTCCAATTCCGAGAAAATGCAAATTTTAGACTAACATTAGATCAGATAGAATCTCTATCTTTAGTAGATATAAGAACTTCTTTTGAACAGCAAGTAGTTAATAAAGCTAGTGAATCAAAAAACAGAATATTGGGTTTAAGAAATATGTTAGAGGATATAATTATAAGTCAAGATTTTCATTGGGAAAGCTATATTAATAATCCCCATGGACTGGATTTTCAAGAAGCAAAAATATTTTTTAGAGGTAAAGAAGCACTAAAGGATTTACATAGAAAAGCTTATCAATATCTGCAGGTAGAACATTTAGAATATGATCGCTTCTGCAAAGAATTAATTTTACCAGAACTATCAAAAAATACAAATTCTCTGATTGTTCAAGAACTTGGTATAATGCTAAGACCTTATTTTCAACAAGCTGCAAATTTGACAGGAATAGAATAGAATTTAGATATAATAACTAATAGACTTTTTTGCAAAACTATGATAACAAAAAGCAATTACTAAGTCGTGCTTCAATTTACAGTAAATTAATGTCTGAATAATAACCGCAATTCATCAACACTGGGGATAATACTCTGGGGCAATCACAGATTGATATTGGCAATTACAATCAATAGTAAATCCAATCTCTGCGATCGCTTTTCCCATATCTCTAAGTAAAAATCCTTATACTATACCATCATTTAATGACATCCCATACTAGTATTAGGTATGTTAGCTAAAGTAGATTTAGGGTTAGTGGTTAATTTTACCCCTTGTTGTCCAGATGGTGCATTTAATTTGATAGAGTTTTGAGTTCTGAGGATGAAATTTTGGCTTCTGAGAATAAGGTTACGAGTTCTCAGTATGGAGTTTTGAGTTCTGAGTACAGGGTTGGAAGTTCTGACTACAGGATTTTGAGTTTTGAGGACGGAGTTTTGATTTTTAAGTACGTAGTTGTGAGTTTTGAGCATAAAGTAAAGTTTTGACTTCTCAGCTTGATCATTCCTGTTTTTCAGAGGATATTATCATATCAATCTTTTGCTCCCTATATTAGTCAAGGCGAAAATTTTGAGATTTTAACTTTTCATGCCCTTATACTCCAATATAGAATAGTAAATAGACCTGATATAAGTAGGTGAGCGGAAAAAAACCGACATAAGTAACGAAAAGTAAAGTTGCCCAAAACCTGTTCCCTGTTCCCTGTTCCCTTGTTATAACGACAATTCTTAACGCCAACCTACTTACATTACTGATTAAGCGTAATTCCCCATGACCAATAAACGACATTACCACATTATTACCTTCGGTTGCCAAATGAATAAGGCTGACTCTGAGCGCATGGCTGGTATTTTAGAAGACATGAACTTTGAGTGGTCAGAAGACCCAAATCAAGCAGATGTAATACTTTATAACACTTGCACTATTCGGGATAATGCGGAACAAAAGGTATATTCTTATTTGGGTAGACAGGCTAAACGCAAGCATGAACAACCTGATTTAACTTTGATTGTTGCTGGTTGTGTCGCTCAACAGGAAGGAGAAGCTTTATTGCGACGAGTACCCGAATTAGATTTAGTTATGGGACCGCAACACGCTAACCGTCTCAAAGATTTGCTAGAGTCTGTCTTTGAGGGTAATCAAATTGTTGCTACCGAAGAAGTTCACATTTTTGAAGATATCACCCAACCCCGTCGGGATAGTCAGGTAACGGCTTGGGTAAATATTATTTATGGCTGTAACGAACGTTGTACCTATTGCGTAGTTCCCAACGTGCGTGGTGTGGAACAGTCCCGCACACCGGAGGCAATTAAGTATGAAATCGAACAGCTAGGAAAACAAGGTTACAAAGAAATTACGCTGCTGGGTCAAAATATTGACGCTTATGGTCGAGATTTACCAGGTTCTACTCCCGAAGGTCGTCATCAGCATACATTAACAGATTTACTTTATTATGTACATGATGTGCCGGGAATAGAAAGAATAAGATTCGCTACTAGTCATCCTCGTTATTTTACAGAAAGATTAATTAAAGCTTGTGCTGAATTACCGAAAGTGTGTGAACATTTTCATATTCCCTTTCAATCTGGAGATAATGAGATTTTAAAAGCAATGTCACGGGGTTATACTCATGAAAAATATCGCCGAATTATTGATACTATTAGAGAGTATATGCCGGATGCGTCAATAAGTGCTGATGCGATTGTGGGTTTTCCGGGTGAAACAGAAGCACAATTTGAAAATACTTTGAAATTGGTAGAAGATATCGGTTTTGATTTATTGAATACCGCTGCTTATTCACCCCGTCCCGGTACACCGGCGGCTTTGTGGGATCATCAAATCAGTGAAGAGGTAAAAAGCGACAGATTGCAAAGATTAAATCATTTAGTTAATATTAAAGCAGCCGAGCGATCGCAACGTTACTTTGGACGCATTGAAGAAGTATTAGTAGAAGCTGAAAACAATAAAGACAAAACCCAGGTCATGGGAAGAACCGGGGGAAATCGTCTCACATTCTTTACCGGTGATATTAATTTTCTAAAAGGGAAAATAGTCAAAGTCAAAATTACCGAAGTTCGTCCTTTTAGTTTAACAGGAGAAGCGATAGAAGTTCGTCAAGTCGCAACAGTTTAATAAAACGTAGAATCGTTATCTATTCTTTGTAGGTGGGGTTAAGCAACAGCGCAACCCGACTGTTTGTGTTGAGTTTTGTACCTCAACCCAACCTTGTATCTTAGAGGTATGTTAGAAGAAAAGGAACAAAAGATTTAATCGCACCAATGATCTTCACAGGAAGTTTGAATGCAGAAGGTCTTAAAGGCTGGTTATCAATATATTTGTTACCATCATTAACCATCAGTTCAGTTTTGATTATGGATAATGCACCAATTCATCGAAAAACAGTGATTAAATAAATAGTTGAAGATGCAGGTCATCAGGTCATATTCCTCCCTAAGTATTCTCCTGATTTGAACGATATTGAGCATGATTTTAGTGCCTTGAAGAGAGCCAGAATGTATGCTCCTTCAAATACACCCTTAGATGAAATCATCCGTAATTATTGTGTAGCTTAATGTCTCATTCTTAAGTTAAATGACTATACAAGCGGTGATAGGGTATTTTATGTTCCTAATGAGGAGCAATTAAAGGTTGTTGTCTATTATGCGGGGAAACATCCTAAAAATGCCCCTGTACCATAATTTATTTCTCACGCAAAGACGCAAAGTGAGAAAAGTATCATAAAATATATATAGGTCAAATACCAGCATAAATTATGACTATCCAAATTAATGCTCCTCCTGCGGTTGATTATGCACCTCTGGAATTACAAGGGGAATTAATCGCTATGCAAGAATTAACAATTGAGGAATTATTAACTATTGCTCAAAGTCAAATTCCAGAAAGTCAGCAAGAATTACATTTTCAACTGTTAGAAAAAAATCAAAATAATCAATTAAGTGAATCTGATAGACTATTGTTGAAATCGTTGCGAGTGAGTGCTGATTATTTAATGTTGAAAAAAGCTTATGCCTATGGACTTTTAAAGTGGAAAGGTTTTTCTCTTCCACATTTTGAGCAATTAGTATAATACCAGTGTCATCTATTTCTAAATCTATTCGTCAACAAGTTATTAATGAGGCTGGTTATAGATGTGAATATTGTCGCACATCTAGCCGTTTAATAGGTATGCCTTTAGTTATGGATCATATTTTACCTAGTTCTTTGGGGGGAAGTGATGAACGAGAAAATTTAGCTGCTTGTTGTTATCGTTGTAATGAGTTTAAAGGAGCGAAAATAAAGGCTAATGATCCTGTAACGAATGAATCTATATCTTTGTTTAATCCTCGTCTACAAAGATGGTTAGATCATTTTCAATGGGCAAATGGTGGTACTCATATTATTGGGATAACTGCTATTGGCAGAGGTACGGTTTTAGCTTTACGATTAAATAATG
>LJOT01000299.1 GCA_001672075.1 Anabaena sp. CRKS33 | reverse complement strand
TCCAGGACTGACGCAAGTGTCACAAAAAATTATTATATCATTTGTTTGTAGTCAGGGCTTTAGCCCTGATGAGTGTTATCATAGTTTCTTGAAGATAGGACTAAAGTCCTAACTACGATTAGATCCATAGTAAGACTTATGGCTTTAGCCTGAAAGTTCGTTATTAAAATTTAGGATAGTGAAAAATGTATCAAATAGATCCGCCACTTTCTCCTAAAGCAACATTACCCACAATGTATGATCTTCCTAGTGAGGATTCGGAGGAACCTGGTTTACCAGATCAATTTCATGTATTTCAACCACAACTATTAACAGACACATTTTGTCCTCCTAACTATAATTGGCAAGAAGTATTTACAGGAACGGACATAAATCTCTATTATGATTTGCGTCATACGTCATGGTATAAAAGACCAGACTGGTTTGCAGTTTTAGGAGTGCCATATCTGTATGAAAATAGGGATTTAAGATTAAGTTATGTAGTGTGGCAAGAAGCAGTAAACCCTTATATAGTTGTTGAATTGCTATCACCAGGAACAGAAAAAGAAGATTTAGGACAAGGGTTAAGAGATACGGAAAAACCGCCGGGAAAATGGCAAGTTTATGAACAAATTTTGAGAGTACCTTATTACGCAATATTTGACAGATACCGATCAAAATTTATAATGTTTAAGTTAAATGGGGGAATTTTTACAGAAATAGAATTATTAGATAATCGTTTTTGGATTCCTGGAATAGAATTAGGCTTGGGGGTATGGGTAGGTAATTATCAAGGTGTAACAATGCCTTGGTTACGTTGGTATGATCAAAACGGAAATTGGATATTAACCAGCGTCGAAAAGGAACGTCAAAAGGCTGAACAGGAAAGACAAAAAACAGAAAGATTAATTGCTCAATTAAGATCATTAGGTGTAGAACCTGATTTAGAGTAATAGTAATATTATTATTAATATTCTGCGGGCAAGATGCCCGCACCACAGAAAACTTTAGTAAACTTTTGGGTATTGTTTTTTATTGACAAGTTCCTAATTATGAAAATCCTAAAATCCTGTAAATCTTGATCCTGAAAAAGAAATCAAAAATCATTTTTTTACCCCTTCCCCCTCAAAAATTATTAACTTTCTTTGTAGTTAGTTTTAAAAAATAAGTAATCTAACAGGGGGACAGAAGTAAAAGTTTGATAAATTAAGGTTCTACCCAACGTCCGTCTGCTTTAATCAGATTAATCAACTCTTCTACCCCTTGGGTTTCGGGAACTTTTTTAATTTCTTCCCGACCACGATATAGAGAAATGTAACCGGGGGTTTTACCAACATAACCATAGTCAGCGTCGGCCATTTCTCCGGGTCCATTGACAATACAACCCATCACAGCAATATCTAACCCAGTTAAATGTTTGGTGGCTTCTCTAACTGTGTGCAACACTTCCTCTAAATTAAATAAAGTCCGTCCACAAGAGGGACAAGCGACATATTCCACCATTGTTTTCCGCAAACCTAAAGCTTGCAGAATGCTGTAACAAACGGGAATTTCTTTTTCTGGTGCTTCTGTCAAAGATACACGAATTGTATCACCAATGCCGTCAGCTAGTAATGTGGCAATACCGGCAGTGGACTTAATTCTACCATATTCTCCATCCCCTGCTTCGGTCACGCCTAGATGGAGAGGATAGTCCATACCCAAATCATCCATACGTTTGGCCATAAGACGATATGCAGCCACCATGACAGGAACTCGTGAGGCTTTCATGGAGATGACGATATTATGAAAATCCAAAGATTCACAAATGCGGATAAACTCTATGGCTGATTCTACCATGCCTTCTGGTGTATCACCATAGGTAAATAACATTCTTTCCGCTAAAGAACCATGATTTACGCCAATTCGCATGGCTTTACCTTGATCACGCAAGGAAATTACCAGCGGGGCTAAAGTTTCACGGATTTTTTCACCAATTTCGTCAAATTCAGCTTTTGTATATTCGGTGCGGCTGGTATTGGGTTTTTCAAATACATACAACCCTGGATTAATTCGCACTTTTTCAATATGTTTGGCGACTTCTAAGGCGATTTTCATACCATTGTGATGGACATCAGCCACAATTGGTACATCACGATAAGTTTGAATTAATTTCTGTTTAATTTCCGCCAATGCTTTAGCGTGTCCAAGACTGGGGACTGTAACACGGACAATTTCGCAGCCTATTTCATGGAGACGACGAATACCAGCTACAGAACCGTCAATATCTAGGGTGTCTTCATTGATCATTGATTGTACCACCACTGGGTATCCACCCCCAATGATCACATCCCCCACTTTGACAGCGCGGGTTTTGCGGCGTTTAATAGTGGTATCAAAGGCTGGTTGACTAGATGTAGTCTTGCTAATTTCCAGAGTTGACAGAGTTTGCATAATCCAAACAGGTAGATTTTCTGTAATTAAAATATCAGATCGCCAGAGGTTATACTTCTCAGATTGCCACAATTGGTGCTGCTTTGGGTGATAAATTAGAAAAGTATTTGGGGAAATTGACAATTAACAATTGAGAATGACTAATTTTTAATTTTTAATTTTTAATTCTGTGTGATGCGGAAAACGATATGATATAAGGCATCACTTCAGTCATCAAAATAATGAACGCATCATGAAAACAGAAACTGTTCGCACGACGTTAACCATTCCCAGAGAACTCCTAGAAGCCACAGATAAAGCCGTTATGGAAGGAAAAGCTAAAAATCGCAATGATTTTGTCGCCCAGGCTTTACGAAGGGAACTAGCCATACAGAAGCGTTCTGAAATTGATGCCGCATTGGCAGAAATGGCTAATGATCCAGATTATCAGGCTGAAGTCCTCAAACTAGAGGTAGAATTTGCTACAGCCCAGTGGGAGGCGTTGCAGTTAGGGGAATCTCCAAGATGAGAAGGGGTGAGGTGTATGATGCTCGTTTAGAAACGACTGAAGGCTCAGAACAAGGAGGAACTCGTCCAGTGATTATTGTTAGTCGTGATGTGATTAATCTATCCAGCCCAGTAGTTTTAGCAGTACCCTGTACCACTTATCAAGACGGGAAGCGAGTTTACCCCACTCAAGTTTTAATTTTAGCACCAGATGGTGGTCTCAAGAAGGACTCGATCGCAATGGCAGATCAGGTGCGGGTATTATCTAAGACCCGCTTTTTGCGCTTACGAGGTGTACTTTCTGAGGTTGTTATGGCACATCTGGAACAAGCTTTGTTAATTGCGTTAGATCTACCGGGGTGAAGAGTAATTAAAATTATACTTCATCCCCAGGAGACTTTATCGCTAAAAAGGGGATAAAGGGAAAATTTGCGTGGAGAATTGCGGATTAATAAGTGCTGTATATGACAAAATCCCCGCTCCACGTATTTCGAGAACTTACTCAACAGTATAGATGAAAGTGAGCGGATTTTGGCTGAATATCAAATCATATCCTGATCAAGAAGTGAAAATCTGCGCCAGTTTCCCTACATCATATCGTCAATTTAAAAAAACAAAGCTTATACTCAAGATTAAAGTAGATCTGTTGCACAATTGTTTCTGTGGTATGATAAATATTTTTAGGTTTTATGTATTTTTGAGTGTTCTTTGCGGTTGTAAATTCAACCATAGCGGTGTAATTATAACTTTTATCTAAAATTAAGCAAGCCTCCAATTATAACATGAAATTAATTCTTTCAGAGGTCTAGTATGTCTGAACCAGTAAAAATATCAAAAAAAATATCAAAGAATTTAAAACAACATTCTCCAGAAAAAGACCGAGAAGAAAAATTGATGAATGAGGTGCTTATTTTGATAAAAACTTTAGTTTATAATGAAGAAATCACAATTAAATTGCTGATAGATTGTTTATATGATATCGGTGTCACCAATTTAATTAACCAAAAGTTTCAGTTGGGAACTCTCAATAAAACTCTGAAATTTATGACCAAAATATCTAAACCAGCGGTGAAAATATTGGCTTGGAAATGGGTTAAAAATAATTGTCCTCAGTTGATTACTGGATGGTTAAAAAGTAAAGTTGCATTTCCTCAAGAGTCAGCACCAAAAATAGAGGTGGTGGTAAAAAATGAACCTGAAAACATAGCTGATATTTCCCAGATTATAGATCAAAATCAGGTCAAACGTCTGAATTTTCAGGTAAAATTGCTAATAAGTCTTTTAATAGCTGTGCTGACAATATTTACTGGTAGTTCGATTTGGTTATTAGTTGCATTACAACAATCTCATGTACAAACTGTGGAAAAATTACAAAATCAAGTTAAAACTCTCAAATCTAGTCTGAATCAACATTAGTTATTAAAGGTGAAAAACATCATAGTAGGTGCAAATTTATTTTATCAGAAAACGCCGTAATACCCCATCCCTCTACAGGGTGGGGATGTAAGGCGGGTAAAAATTAAACACCCTCCAAGGGATATTAAGCGCAGCTTAA
>LJOT01000578.1 GCA_001672075.1 Anabaena sp. CRKS33 | reverse complement strand
CCTTCTAAACTAATTTCTATAATTAATTCGTGAACAACCATCAAAAATTTTATCCAAACTTGCGATCGCACTTTTCCAAATCCCAAAAAGCGATCGCACCTAAATATCCAATGATAAAATCAAGAAAACTAAAAATAATCCACTAATGACAACTACACTGGTTAAACCCTCTCAATTCCTACCCGAAGGAATCTGCATCAAGCGTATTAAAAACCTCATACTATTCAAATTTACTGATAAGCTAGGTGAACGGATGCAAGAACTTCTTGATAAAAACAAATTAGATACCCTCACCCCAGAGGAAGCAATAGAATTAGAGGCAATAGGGGAACTTGACGACATCTTCAGTTATATTAACGCTGCGATTGATGCTCAACACCATGTCCATTCCTAACGCTCTTTATCAATAGATAACAATATGCTAGAAAAACTCATCCTTCATAATTTCAAAAGCCATAAATCTACAGAACTTAATTTTGATAATTCCCGATTACATGGAATTGTAGGCAAAAACAGTGCTGGTAAAACAAGCGTGTTACAAGCATTGCATTATCTAAGCATGATTACTAATACATCCTTTGAAAAAATATTTAAGTATGATAGATCACCTCAATTCATTACAACAATTGGGGAAAAAAATATGTCTGTTACTGCGAGTGGTTATTGGGAAAATCAAAAAAATTGCCAAGTGTCCTATAGGTTGGAGAACAAAAATACTAATAATTGGATTGCAAAATTATCATGGAATATAGATGGTAATAAAAGTAGTTGGACAAATGAAAAACTATATGGTTCATATTCATACTCACCACAAGATCCACCTTTACCATCTAATTTTTTCAAGCCTACTGTTTACCTAAAATTAATTGCAAGTAATCTCGCTAAACCAGCTTATAGTGAAGAAATTACACCGAGGGTTGAGTTTGATGGTTCATTATTAGCACCCACTTTAGATTTTATCCGTGATGAAGCACCAGATAAATTTCAACTAATAGAAGAAAAGCTGAGTCGAATTGTCCCAAATGTCCGCAAAGTTGGCATCAAGCGAGCAAAAGTTCGAGTCATTCGCAAACGTTTAATAGAAGTTGACGGTAAATCTATTTCCTATGAAGAAACTCAGGAAATGACAGGACAAGAAGTAGTTTTAGATATGAATACAGGTGAACGTATTCCAGCCCATGCAATTAGC
>LJOT01000577.1 GCA_001672075.1 Anabaena sp. CRKS33 | reverse complement strand
GGTACTGGTATCAATGGTAAATTTTCGGGGAGCGATCGCTTGGGCAATTTTTCGGTACTATAATCTCTAGGTTTGACATCTGCAACGGCCGCTGACATAATAATTATATCTGCATTTGGTAAATGCTTTAACATAACTCCCTGCATCTCTTCTGCGGTAATTACGGAAATTGCTTCTACTCCTAAAGGTACTTCCCAACTCCCTGGACAATGTACCAATATTACTTTTGCACCTCTGTGTAGTGCGGCCTGTGCCAATGCTAAACCCATTTTACCAGTTGAGGGATTGCCAATAAATCGCACCGGATCTAAATATTCTCGCGTTCCCCCAGCACTGATTAAAACCTCTTTCCCCACTAAATCTCTCTTGCCTTGGGTGTATAATAAAGATTGAATATAAATAAATATTTCTGAGGCTTCTGCCATTCTACCAGCGCCAATGCGATCGCAAGCCAACAACCCAGAACCAGTTTCCATACCATAAAATCTGCTATCTGTCAATAGCTGCCGCCAATTTCTTTGTACTGCTACCTGTTCCCACATATCTGTATTCATCGCTGGTGCTAATAACACGGGACAAGTAGAAGCGAGAACAGTATTTGTTAATAAATTATCCGCCATTCCATAAGCTAACTTAGCCAAAGTATTAGCAGTTAAAGGCGCGATAACAATTAAATCAGCCCATTCACCCAATTCGATATGTAATGGACGTGAATAAATTGGTTGCCAAAAATCATCATCAGTATAAGCTTGATGGCGGGATAAAGTGGCTAAAGTTAAAGGAGTGATAAATTCTTGGGCAGATTTGGTCAGGATAACACGCAATTCTACCCCAGACTTAAACAGTGTAGAAACCAACTCACAAACCTTATAGGCGGCGATACCACCGCCTACAGCAATGAGGACTCGTTGGGATTTAAAATTGGGAGATGATAGCATTAACTTTTTATTTGAACTAAAATTTCATTAGGAACTTCATATTCAGGAATGGGAAATCCATGATAAGTAGGATAACCCTGTTCATCAAAAGTATTATCTGAATGAAACACATAGAATTGATCTGTTTGTTTATGAAATCCATAACGTTTTTCACTATTTTTATTACTATTACCCACAGAACAATTTAAAACTTTTTGAGCTTCTTCATTTGTTAAATTCATAGGAGTAGCATTTTTCCAATATCCTGAAGGA
>LJOT01000576.1 GCA_001672075.1 Anabaena sp. CRKS33 | reverse complement strand
ATAGAATTCCATGAAATTCCCGGTATCTGAACTGGTGAAGAATATGCTATTCTATTATTTTGTCCGAGTTGTCCACTATTATTAGTTCCCCAAGCAAACAAAATAGAGGCACCAGTATATACATTTTGACCACTCTTTGTTAAATCATAATGGCCACTTAAATTCCAGGTATTCTTTCTAATACTCATTATACCTCTGAGTAATTAATTCCGTTATCTGTCCTATTTAGTTTTGTCCAAGATACAAACGAGTACTTAGTACCACTTTGTAGTTCAGAACTATAATGAACATGAGTAATAATTGATGGTGCTAATACCATTACACCAACTGGAGTATCTTTATTACTAAACTGTTGACGAGGATAAATCAACTCTCCACCAGTATAACCATCATTAAGTTTAATCGTACCAGTATATAAACTATCATCAGCATGAGGACGCAGTGCTCTTTGACCATCCATTGTGTATTTGATGATAAAAGGTACTTTCCATCCAGTAAACCATTGCTCACTTGGAAGACCAATCTTTTCATCTAGGAATGGAGACACTACACGTTTCCAGTGCTCACAATAGTTTTTATAGAATAAATCACTAATCCTACTAATCCTCACTTCCTGCCCATATACAGGGTCTCCTGGTTGGCTCTGAAACCCACCTTCAACCTGTTCTGCAATTTGAATAAGTGCTTCACAAAACTCCGGTTTCCAAAATTCAATTGCATACATATCATTACCCAAATCCCAAGTCTTTGGATTTTCTACACAAGCATCAAGGTAAGTATTCATTTCAGCAGTTCCTCACATTTATCATAAAAGTATGTATTGTACACTCTATCACGACTTGAAAATAAATGAAAGAACATATCAACACTCTTATCATTCATAAAGGTAGTTCCAATTCCATATTTTGGTCTACCTTTTCCCAAGTCCCAATCACATCCAACTGGTTGGCGAATATAACTTTTCGGCATAAAGATTTCAAGTTCTATACCTCTCTTCTCAACCTCATAAGTATAATACTCACAAGTATCTGCCATAATATGATCGGGTGCAAAGGTCATACGTCCGAAGTCTTCATAAATCTTACGACTTAAGCAAAGACAAGAAGAACCGCCGCCGCCACAGAGAGAGCCCTAAACCCTAAACCCTAACCTAAACCCTAAACCCTAACCCTAAACCCTAAACCCTAACC
>LJOT01000043.1 GCA_001672075.1 Anabaena sp. CRKS33 | reverse complement strand
AAAATTACTCAAGGGACGTTTCACAATTAACCCTCCATTCCTCCCATCACCAAACTGAGTACAGTTTTGGTGGGGGTCTCCTGGAGGAGGTTTAGATGAAGACTTGGAGTTTTTGCAAATGAGTGTCACAATTCCCAATGATATCCTGAGAGCGTCAAACATGACCGAGGATGAACTGAAATTAGAAATTGCCATTTTGCTTTACCAACAAGGTAAAATTAGCAGTGGTAAAGTTCGAGACTGGACAGGAATCACAGTGATTGAATTTCAACATGAATTAGCCAAACGTGGTTTACATATCAACTATGATGTTGAAGATTTCCAATCCGATATGCAAACACTACAATCAATGGGTTTGCTGTGATTATAATTAGCGATACATCACCAATCACAAATGAAAAACAACCACTGCGACATATAATGTGCGAATTTACAAAGGAACAAGGCCAGCAGCTGGATTTGAACCTGCGACCTTCCGATTACAAGTCGGATGCACTACCACTGTGCTATGCTGGCGGTTGGTGTTGGCGGGAAGATTTTTTTATTCCCTCACCGATTAAACATTATAGCCGCATGTAAATGATTTGTCTAGAGGGTAAACAAAATATTTTTCTGTTTGTCAAAAATAGTCAAAACTAGCGGCCATGTTGTAGATTCATGCAAAAATATTTGGTAAAGTTCAATTTTGTATTCCTCATAACACAGCTAAGTGCGGGCGCGTAAAACCATTTATTCTTTATGATAGATAATCAGGCATGACAGCATTAATAGGCAGAGATTTATTAAGTTTAGCGGATCTGAGTTCGGGGGAACTACAAGAACTGCTAGAATTGGCTACTCAACTCAAGTCAGAAAAACTCAAACTGCATTGTCACAAGGTCTTGGGGTTGTTATTCTCCAAAGCTTCAACACGCACTAGAGTTAGTTTTACAGTAGCCATGTACCAATTAGGGGGACAGGTAATTGATCTTCACCCTAATGTAACTCAGGTGAGTCGAGGAGAACCTATCCAGGATACTGCTAGGGTATTAGATCGTTATTTGGATGTTTTAGCAGTTCGCACTTTTGCCCAACAGGAGTTGGAAACTTTTGCTAAATATGCGAAAATTCCGGTGATCAATGCTTTGACAGATTTAGAACATCCTTGTCAAATTCTAGCTGATTTGTTGACAATTCAGGAAAAATTTGGAAGTTTAGCTGGTTTAACCCTAACTTATGTTGGTGATGGTAATAATGTCGCTAATTCCCTGATGTTGGGTTGTGCTTTAGTGGGAATGAATGTCAGAATAGCTTTTCCGTCGGGATATTCTCCAGATGCGGAAATTGTGGAAAAATCCAGAGCGATCGCTAATAATAAAACTGAGGTTTTGTTGACTCATGATCCTGAATCAGCGGCTAAAGGTGCATCTGTGCTGTATACTGATGTTTGGGCAAGTATGGGACAAGAAACACAGGCCAATAACCGTTTTCCTGTTTTTCAACCCTATCAAATTTCTGAACAGTTATTGAGTCTTGCTGATCCAGAGGCAATTGTCTTACACTGTTTACCAGCCCATCGTGGTGAAGAAATTACTGAAGAGGTAATTGAAGGTTCACAGTCACGAGTTTGGGATCAAGCAGAAAATCGCCTACACGCTCAAAAAGCTTTACTAGCCAGTATTCTTGGGGCAAAATAACAGTGGGTAATGGGTAATTGGTAATGGGTAATTGGTAATTGGTGATTGGTGAAATTCTTATCTACTTACTCTTGTCTATTCCCTCTTGCCTATTCCCTCTTGCCTATTCCCTATGATTTACCATGAATTTTTAATAAAAGCTTGTGAAGAGAAGAATTTTGTAGTACCAATGTTCTATGGGCATTTATTTATTATTCACTTTCCGAAAAAATTATGGAACGTCTCACACAACCGCAAAAAGAACTATACGAATGGTTGGTAGAATATATTAAATTGAATCAACATTCTCCCTCCATTCGCCAAATGATGCAAGGGATGAATTTGAAATCTCCCGCACCAGTGCAAAGTCGTTTGGAACATTTACGCAATAAGGGCTATATTGGCTGGGACGAGGGTAGAGCCAGGACTCTGCGTATACTTCATCCTGTTAAAAAAGGTGTACCAATTTTAGGAACTATTGCCGCAGGTGGTTTGATAGAACCCTTCACCGATGCGGTGGAAATTATGGATTTAGCTAATTTATCATTACCTCCTAAAAGCTATGCTTTACGGGTCGCTGGGGATAGTATGATTGAAGATTTGATTGCAGATGGTGATGTAGTATTTTTGCGACCGGTGGCTGAACCCAATCAATTAAAAAATGGGACTATTGTGGCTGCAAGGGTGGAAGGACATGGAACAACCTTAAAACGTTTTTATCGTCATGATGATCTTGTGACTCTCAAGCCGGCAAATCCTAATTATAATCCCATAGAAGTTCCCGCAATGCAAGTGGAGGTACAAGGTTCTTTGGTGGGTATTTGGCGCAATTATAACTAAAGGATGTCAGTAGTCAGTGGTCAGTTGTCAGTGGCAAATAAAAATAAGTGACTACTGATGATTACCAATTACCCATTACCAATTACCAATTACCAATTACCAGTTACCAATTAATTATTCCAGTTTATGTACTTAACTCGAAATATAGCCCCGAAACTGCCTACTTTTAAACTCAAGTTACCTTATGCGGGGGAGAAAAAAGGCAGTTATCAAGTTAAGCAACCATTACCGGGCTTTCCGAAAATGCCTTTATCTCTGCAATTGCGGGAGTATCAACGTCAAGCTGTGACTAGCTGGTTTGCTAATCATGGCAGGGGAACATTAAAAATGGCTACTGGTAGTGGTAAGACTATTACTGCATTAGCGATCGCTTGTGAATTATATCAGCAAATTGATTTACAAGTCTTGTTAGTGGTGTGTCCCTATCGTCATCTTGTTACCCAGTGGGGCAGAGAATGTGAGAAATTTAACTTACAACCGATTTTAGCATTCGATAATTTACGCAGTTGGCAAAGTCAACTTTCCACAGCAATCTATAATTTGTCTTCTGGTTCTCAAAATTTTGTCACAGTAGTTACCACTAATTCCACTTTAATTAGTGATGGTTTTCAGACACAACTTAAATATTTTCCCCCAAAAACATTGATTATTGGTGATGAAGCCCATAATTTAGGATCACCGAAATTAGAGGAAAGTTTACCACGCAATGTGGGTTTACGTCTAGCTTTATCAGCGACACCAGAAAGATATTTTGATGATGACGGAACACAATCTTTATTAGATTATTTTGGTCCAGTTCTGCAACCTGAATTTAATTTACAAGATGCCATTTCTCAAGGTGCATTAGTTCATTATATTTATAATCCAGTGTTAGTAGAATTAACAGAATTTGAAAGTATAGCTTATTTAAAATTAACCAAAAAAATCGGGCGTTCTCTACTATATAAAGATCGAGATATCGGTGACACGGGAGATTTTGAAGACAACGAAGATATTAAATCATTATTAATACAAAGAGCGCGGTTAGTTGGCACAGCGGAAAATAAATTAACAGCTTTACAAGAGTTAATGAAAAATCGCAGAGGAACTACCCATACACTGTTTTATTGTAGTGATGGTTCTCAAGAAATTGGACACCGTTATTCTCTGCGTCAACTCAAAGCAGTTGCTCAAATTTTGGGAGGAGAATTAGGTTATAAAGTCAGTACCTATACAGCAAACACTTCATTAGAAGAAAGGGAAATTTTACGTCGTCAATTTGAAAGTGGAGAATTACAGGGTTTAGTCGCAATTCGGTGTTTAGATGAAGGTGTGGATATTCCCGCAATTAAAACCGCAGTAATTTTATCAAGTTCAGGAAATCCCCGTCAATTTATCCAACGTCGGGGACGGGTTTTACGTCCTCACCCTGGTAAGGAACGGGCAACGATTTTTGATATGATTGTGTTACCACCAGATTTGGATAGGGAAACTATTGAAGTAGAAAGGAATTTATTAAAAAAGGAATTACGACGGTTTGTGGAATTTGCTGATTTAGCGGATAATGCTGGGGAAGCGAGGATGAAGTTATTGGCTTTGCAAAAACGATATGGGTTATTGGATATTTAATTTTGTGGAAATTTATCAATAGTTATTGACTTTATGTACCAAAAAAAGGTAAGATACTGTTTAGTAGATACTGTTGAGGATAAAAGGTAATGAAAACAATAGAAACAGTTGTGAATGTTACCCCAGAACGACAAATTACAGTCCAATTACCTCCAGATATCCCCGCAGGTGAATATCAAGTAGTTATAGTTCTGAATGAAAGTGTTAAACCAGAACAATTAGCAGTGAAAAATCAAGCAAAAAGGTTTAAATTTTCAGCATATCCTGTGGGTTTAGTTGCTGATAATTTCACATTTCGTAGAGAAGATTTATATGATAAATAAAGCGCTTTTTATAGATACAAATATTTTAATTTATAGCAATTTAGCTTTAGAGAATATGATTATTTAATATGTATATAACTTACGTGCTAAAGTCATACTAAAACGGTATACAACAAATATATCCAATTAAGTGTTTACACTATTTACTTGTTATGCGTATAGCTATGTAATCTTTTACACGCTACGACAAAATGAATTTATGTTTAAATACAAAAACGCCACTATAGCTCTAATTAGTGCAATTTGCTTAGAATTGAGCATTACACAACTATCTGGTTCTCAGTATGTATTAGCACAAAATAGCAATAATGCTGATCCTAATTGCTACTGGAAAACTACAGATGGCAGAAGTGTAGATTTGGGGACTTTATGTGGTTCTAAACCGCAAAATGTTTCTCCTTCCTCAACAGCTAGTCAAAACTTGACTATTAACAAGGTTGCTATTACTCAGATCAATAAAGAATATTATGTAGTTGGTACAATCACAAATACAGGAAATAGCTCTCAAAAATATATACAAGTTTCCTATCAGACCTATAGAATGAGTGAAGGCTCATTAAAACCAAATGAACTTAACACAACTTTCGTTGACAATTTGGAGCTACTACCAGGTGAAACAACTATTTTTAAAGGTAAACTTCGCCGACGTGGTGATTTATTCATGCTGAAAGATTTGAATTCAATTGAGGGAGGAACTCAAGCAATTAATATTTGTTATGCTAATAGTGTGGAGAAACAAGAATGGTGTAAACGTCTTTCTGCAAGTTCAATAAGAAGATTATCTTCATTAAGAGAATTAACGAAATAAATATATGGATGCTAAAGAATTATTGTCTCTATACGCAGCAGGAGAAAGGTATTTTCATGATATTTGCTTGATGTACGTTGATTTAAGTAATGCTAACCTAGAGGGTGCTGATCTAAGTTTTGCTGATTTCATGAATGCAAATTTAAGTGGAACTAACTTAAGTCATGCAAACTTAGTAGGTTCTCACCTGAGAGAAGCAAATTTAACTGGAGCTAATCTAATTAATACAAATTTGATAGAAAAATTACTGTTATTTCACCGTAATTTTTTTGATATCACAAACTTTAAGAATGAAGAGCTTTTTTATTGCTTTAATTTTGGAAAATTTGGCGGACACTAATTTTTGTCAGTATTTTAAGTTATACTGAGATAAGAGAGTATATATAGAGGTTTTTTATGATAGAACAAGTAACACAATTTTTTGAAGAAGTCAACAATGAAGCAAGTTGGCAAGAAAAAGTAAAAGAAGTAAAAGACATTGACAGTCTTATTAAGATTGCTCAAAAAGAGGGAGGTTACAACTTTACGCAAAAAGATTTAAAAATAGGAATTAATAATCTCTTAAAGATTAAAGTTTATAATAATGCTAAGAAACGCTGTGAAGCAAGATTTTTCTTTGCAAAAAGTAAATTTGAATTCAAAAAAGTACCAGAAGGTATAGGAGGTTTAGATTACTTAAACAGCAAAATTATCAATCTCCTCAAGCAACAAGAGCGACTAAAAGTAATGTGAAGAAAACTTTATTTATCCGTTGGGTAGAGCAATCGCAACACCCAACTTACTTTTACAAGTATCCATTTGTCTGTATATAACTTTGATACAAACATTATTTCCTCTTTAACTTTGCGGTAAGTAAACTACCCTATTTTTCCTTTCACCCAAGCGCGGAAAGATTTCAACAAAGCAATTTCACCCATAGTTTTACTTTACTGGATAATTATACAGTAACTAAAGATTCATGTTCTTCCCAACTAAACAAAGGTTCAAGTTCACCTGATTCCGCAAAAGTAATTGCAGCTATTAAACATTGAGGTAAATTAACACAAATTTTATCAGCATAATTTCCTGCTTGTCCACCAACAATTAATTTTTGCTCATTAGGAGAACTAACATTATTGTTATTTGCATTTATTAATGATTGATAAAAAATAGATAAATTATTATTTTTAGCAGCAACATCTGATTTAGCTATTTCATAATCAACCGGATACAAGAGGGAATAAAAAACCTCATTATCTAAAGTTACAGTAACAATATATTTACCAGCATTACCACCACCAATCATCATATAACTTTCATCATCAACTTCTAAACTAACTAAAGTTTTAGTATTACCATCTAAATCACAAATAGCTGTTTTAATTTGTTGCCAATTTGGGTTATCAATAAAGTTTTCTTCATTTCTGTTTCCTGTCCATTTGTCTGTATATAACTTTGATACAAACATTATTTCCTCCTTGTTTTTGGGGGTGTAACTTCAATTATTTTAGTGCCACTGGGAGTAATAATTTCTAATTCTTCTATACCTAATTGATAAGCCATAGAATTTACACCCCCTCTTAAACCACAAGCATCACAAAGGTCTCTATCTACAATTAAACGAGCTTTTTTAGCTGTAATATTTGCATCTTTTACTTGCTGGAAAACATCAGCTTCCGCATGAGTTTTAGAAATAGGGTTAACTTTGAAAGTTATTTGCCGAGGATTAGGATTACTACCAGAATTGATGCCAAAAAAACTTTGACCATCTATTTCTATTTTAGCAATTGTTGATTTATCTGTCTCACTACCAGCAGCAGGTAAACCCAGACGCTGCCTATATTCAGCCAAGTCATCAAAAATACTGTCCGTTTTGCTTACCCTTTAGATTAAATTAAAATAGTTTATTACTATAGCATAAAATATGACTAATTAATTTTATAAAAATAAAACTTTACCTATCTCTATCATATTCTCTTTGCGCCTCTGCGCCTCTGCGTGAAACATTCTTTAATTAAAAAGGTGGGAAATACCCACCCAAAATTTACTCAGCAAAGACACCAGCAAAAAAGTCCAAAGTCTCCTTTAATGCTTTGATGAAAATATCAATTTCTTCACGAGTATTGTAAAAAGATAAACTAGCCCGCGCAGTTCCCGCTACACCTAAATAACGGTGTAATGGTTGAGTACAATGGTGGCCAGAACGTATGGCCACACCTTCTTGATCTAATAATGTAGATAGATCATTAGCGTGGACACCCTCTACTGTAAAAGCTGCTAGAGCGGCTCTACCTTCGCCTTGAGCATTGGGTTTTGGTCCGTAGATTCTAATTTGGGGTATTTGTGCTAATTGGGCGAATAAATAGGCGGTTAATTCCGCTTCGTAGCTATGGATTTTATCCATACCGATATTAGTAAGATAATCTATGGCCGCACCAAGTGCGATCGCTTCTCCAATTGCAGGAGTACCGGCTTCAAATTTATGGGGTAATTCTGCGTAGGTTGAATGGTCTAAAAATACCTCTGCAATCATCTCACCACCACCGAAAAATGGTGGCATTGCTTCTAGTAATTCCAGCTTACCATACAAAAAGCCGATGCCAGTGGGAGCGCACATTTTATGTCCAGAAGCTACTAACCAATCACAATCAAGTTCTTGAACATTAATGGGAGTATGGGGAACACTTTGACAAGCATCAAGTAAGAACTTTGCACCGAATTTGTGAGCAATTTCAGCAATTTCTTGAACTGGATTTATACAACCCAATGTATTAGAAATATGGACGATAGATACCAGTTTTGTTTTTTCAGAAATCAGGTTTTTAAACTGTTCTAAATCAAAAGTTTCTGCTGGTGTTAATTCCACAAACTTTAATATTGCACCGGTTTTTTCAGCGACAAATTGCCAAGGAACAATATTACTATGGTGTTCCATGACTGAGAGAATAATTTCATCTCCTGGCTGTAAATTGTGCATTCCCCAACTGTAAGCGACTAGGTTAATGGCTTCCGTTGCGTTGCGGGTGTAAACAATTTCTTGGCGTGATTTAGCATTAATAAATTTAGCAATTTTATCACGGGACTCCTCATAAGCATCAGTAGCTTTTGCACTTAAAAAATGTGCGCCTCGATGAACGTTTGAGTTATATTGTTCGTAATAATCACGCCAAGCATTTAAGACTGATACAGGTTTTTGAGAAGTAGCAGCATTATCGAGATAAACCAGGGGTTTACCATGAACTTCCTGATGTAAAATAGGGAAGTCGGAGCGAACTTTATCAGCTAGAGTTTTGGTAGAAGTGAAGGTCATATTTTAGAAATTCAGAAGTTTCAGAATAATAACTAGAATTTACAAACTATGCAGAATTTGAATTTAAGAATAATGAACCACGAAGGAAGGAAGAAAGCGAAGGTAAGAGAGTTACAGAGAGATTTTTCATAAGTCCACCAAGAAATAAATTTCCTGGCTAATAGTGAAAGTCGGGTTTAACCGACTTTAGCTATTATACTTATACTTTGGTGCAAGGCATTTATTTATTGATGAGACTTGTGACTGTTTTTAACAAACTCTCACGCAAGGAAGCAACAGGGATAAAGTTGATAATTTCTGCTGCGAAAGCATTAACTAATAATTTTCGGGCATCATTTTCATCAATACCACGACTTTGCAGGTAGAATATTTGATCATCTTCCAATTGACTGACAGTAGCACCGTGAGCGCATTTAACATTATCAGCAGTGATTTCTAATTGCGGTTTGGTGTCAATTCTCGACTTAGATGATAACAGCAAATTGCGATTTAATTGCGATGCGTCCGTTAATTGGGCCAGTTTAGGAACAAATATTTTACCATTAAATACACCGTGAGCGCGATCGCTTATAATGCACTTATGTAATTGTTTACTAATACCATGGGGATGATTTAAAGATAAAACACTGTGAGTATCAGCCAATTGATTATCAGCAATAACAGTTAAACCATTCAGGGTCGTTTCTGTTTGTTCACCAGTTTGTAATATCTCCAAATTATGACGAGATATCTTACCACCAACTGTCACCGCATTACAATTATAACGACTAGATCTGGCTTGAGTAACAGCAGTTTTACCAATGTGAAAAGCCGCAGCACCTTCACGCACGACTCTATTGTGAGTAACCTGAGCATTTTCCTGTACCCAGATTTCCGTCACCCCATTAGTAAAATAAACCTCTTCCTCTTGTGTTACAGGCATCTTGCCTGTAACATACTCTTCAATTAAACTTACCTGAGAACTACTTTCAGCTACTACTAAAACCCGAGGTTGGGAAATAGTCGCAGACTCCCCAGCAACAGAAATAAATAATAGATGAATTGGTGTTTCCACCACCACATTTTTAGCAACCCATACCACCGCGACATCATTTAAAGCCGCAGTATTCAAAGCTGTAAAAACCTCTTTAGCACCTATGGCTACGCCACGCAAGCTATCAGCTTGCGCTAGATATTCCTGGACAACTTCACCAGGTAAAACATCCAAATTACCAACAATTAAGCCAGCAGGTAAATTTTCAGTATTAGATAAATTTGGTGAATAAACACCATTAACAAACACTAACCGCCCAGAAACTTCAGGTAAAATCATGGATTGTAGAGACGTTCCATGGAACGTCTCTACATTATTGTGAACATGAAACATTCCCAACTTAAAATCTACCTGTTTGAGAGGTGACAAATCAGTAAATCGCCATTCCTCGTCGCGGGTATTGGGGATAACAGAATGACGTACCCAATTAGCAGCACCGTCACGTAAATCTTGTAACCAACCATCTGTTTTTGTAGTAGTTACCCGACTTAATAAACCACTTAAAAAAGCATCTCTATTTAATAGAGAATCAGGAATAGAAGTAAGAGAAACTGGAATATTCATTATACACCCACTCCCAAAGCTTCTTCTAGAACCCAATCATAACCGCGAGATTCTAACTCTAACGCTAACTCCTTACCACCACTTCTAATAATACGACCTTGTGCCATCACATGAACAAAATCAGGGACAATATAATCAAGAAGACGCTGATAGTGAGTAATCATAATTGTGGCATTTTCGGGACTTGTTAAACGATTAACCCCATTAGCGACAATTTTGAGAGCGTCAATATCCAAACCAGAATCAGTCTCATCTAAAATGGCTAATTTAGGTTCTAAAATAGCCATTTGTAGAATTTCATTGCGCTTCTTTTCCCCACCAGAAAAACCCTCATTGACACTGCGACTAAGGAAAGAAGAATTCATCTTCACAACATCCAACTTTTCCTGAACTAAATCATCAAAATCGAAAGCGTCAACCTCCTCCAAACCTCTAGATTTCTGACGAGAATTATAAGCAACTCGTAAAAAATCCAAATTACTGACACCGGGAATTTCCAGAGGATATTGAAAAGCTAAAAACACACCACCCCTAGCGCGTTCCTCCGGTGACATTTCCAAAAGATTTTGGTTTTGAAAAACCACCTCACCACCAGTAACAGTATAAGCTGGATGTCCCGCCAAAACCTTAGAAAACGTACTTTTCCCAGAACCATTCGGCCCCATAATCGCGTGAACTTCCCCAGCGCGAACCTGCAAATTCAACCCCTTTAAAATCGGAGTTCCATCAACATCAGCCCTCAAATCCTGAACCGACAAAATCAAATCACTATTCTCAAAAATCATCTTCTCTCCCTCTCTTCTTACTACTTCTTCTTCGCTTCCTTCTTGTCTTCGTGGTTCATTAAAAAAAGAACCTCAACGAAAATAGATCAACCCACACTACCTTCCAACTTCAAACTCAACAACTTATCAGCCTCAACAGCGAACTCCATTGGTAACTGATTAAAAACATCTTTACAGAAACCGCTAATCATCATCGAGATAGCATCTTCCGCAGAAATACCCCGTTGAGCGAAAAAGAATAATTGATCTTCACCGATTTTAGAAGTAGAAGCTTCATGTTCAACCTTTCCTGAATTATTCTGAACTTGAATATAAGGAAAAGTATTAGCTTGAGCATTATCACCAATTAACATCGAATCACATTGGGAATAATTTCTCGCACCTTTAGCAGTGGGATTAATCTTCACCAAACCCCGGTAACTATTACTAGATTTACCAGCAGAAATACCTTTAGAAATAATTGTACTGCGGGTATTTTTGCCAATGTGAATCATCTTAGTTCCAGTATCAGCTTGCTGCATATTATTTGTTAATGCAACGGAGTAAAATTCACCGACGGAATTATCACCAACTAAGACGCAACTAGGGTACTTCCAAGTAATAGCTGAACCTGTTTCTACTTGAGTCCAAGATATCTTAGAATTGACACCTTGACACAAACCACGTTTAGTCACAAAGTTGTAAATTCCGCCTTTACCATTTGCATCACCTGCGTACCAGTTTTGCACGGTAGAATATTTAATTTCTGCATTATCTAAAGCCACCAATTCCACAACGGCGGCGTGTAATTGATTGCTGTCGTACATTGGTGCTGTACAACCTTCTAAATAGGAAACATAACTATCTGCTTCGGCGACAATTAATGTCCGTTCAAATTGTCCTGTATCACCGGAGTTAATGCGGAAATAGGTTGACAATTCCATTGGACATTTTACGCCCTTGGGGATATAAACGAAAGAACCATCACTAAATACCGCTGCATTTAAAGCAGCAAAATAATTATCAGCAATGGGAACAACGCTACCCAAATATTTTTTAATTAGTTCTGGGTGTTCTTGTAAAGCTTCGGAAATAGAGCAAAATATGACACCATCTTCCGCGAGTTTTTCTTTAAATGTAGTCGCCACCGAAACACTATCAAAAATTGCATCAACAGCAACATTAGCTAATCGTTTTTGTTCGGAAAGAGAAATACCCAATTTTTCAAAAGTTTCCAATAAAGTGGGGTCAACTTCATCTAAACTATTGAGTTTTGCCTTCTTTTGTTTCGGTGCGGAATAATAAATAATATCCTGATAATTAATAGGCGGATATTTGACATGAGGCCAAGTTGGTTCTGTCATTTTCAGCCATTGGTGATAGGCGCGGAGGCGATATTCCAGCATAAATTCCGGTTCATTCTTTTTAGCGGAAATTAGGCGGACAACATCTTCGCTTAACCCACGGGGGATAATATCGGCTTCAATATCGGTAACAAAGCCGTACTTGTAAGGTTGGTTGACTAAGGTGGTAACAGATGCGCTCATCGGTTCTCTTGTGTTCTCTTTAAAGGATGGGCGACGGGCTGCATGATGCTAATTCCCGTTTTTTCTTACCGATTGCTAACAAGACTGCTAGAATAGGCTTAACGACTAAAACAATTCGGCTGTTGTTTAATCTATGTTTCATTGTACTATAGATTAACAACAAGAATGTTGTTCAAGTCAAATTTTCTAATAATTTTTATTTTGGGACGTATGCGTTGCGTCTAGCAGAGAACATGACGATTACCCAGCAGACCTCAACTAAGCAAGATATCCTAGAGTATCTATTAAAACAATCACAAGCAACGGCTGTTGAATTGGCTAACTTTTTAGATGTCAGTCCCCAAGCTATTCGCCGTCATTTAAAGGATTTAGAGACGGATGATCTAGTTTTCTATTCGGTATCAGCACAACCGAGTATGGGGAGGCCGCAGCACGTTTATCACTTGAGTCGCACAGGAAGATCACACTTACAAAAAAGTGCTAACCGCTTAAATGATGGTTATGGCGAGTTTGCGATTTCTCTTCTAGACACCTTAGCCGAAACTGTAGGCCGTGACCAAGTAAAGTCTATTTTACGGAAACAGTGGGAACGCAAAGCCCAAGAATACCGGGAACGGGTGGGTAATGGTTCTTTGCAGGAACGGGTCGCAGCTTTGATAGAATTGCGAAAGCAGGAAGGTTTTATGGCAGAATTTCACGCTGTGGAATCAGATGCTAGTGGTGCGGAAAGATTCATTTTTGTGGAACATACCTGCGCTATTTCTGATGTTGCGGAATCTTTTCCCAGCGTTTGTGGTCATGAATTGGAAATGTTTGCGGCTATTCTCCCAGATTGTACTGTGGAAAGGACGCATTGGCAGATTCATGGTGAACATCGTTGTGGTTATTTGGTGGAAAAAAGTTAATTAAGGGTTATTTGTATGCTTCTATACCTACCCGGAAATCAATTTCCGGGCTAATAAAGTACGTTAAAACGTACTCCGGTTAACTAAATAAATTGTTACTTTACAAAACCATTAACAATATATAAACTAAATAAAAAATTTTATTATTTTTCAGGTATATATTTTGCATCCACAACAGATTAGGGAAAAACTAAAATCATTAATTGAGGAAGCATCAACCATAGATCCCAGTTTAGCAATTAAGTTAAACCAGATTAACAACTGGATTAAAGATGTGAAACCTGGTACACTGATGTCTAAACGTTTTGTTCTTTTGTTTTTACAACAATTTATTCGAGATACAGAAATTAGACTTGATATAAAACGTTTAACTTCTGAAGCAGAAAGACAAGACTTTTATGAATCAATGACACCTCCTGAAAGATACTGGTATGGTGAATTGTTTCCTAGATGGTTAAGTAAAAATGACCCCAAATTTTATATTTGGAGAAAAAAATTAATGTCTGGTGAGTTCAATCAGGAGGATGAAAAATTAATTAATTTGATTGCTGATGTGATTAAACGGAATGGTGGTCAAGTCTTACAACGCTATATTATAGACTTATCTATGGCAAGTGATATAATAGTTAGTAGTATTCAAGAACAACCCCTTTGTATTCAACTAACTAGCCAATCTCAAGAATTTACACAAGCAAAATCTGATGATTGGGAAAATACTTTGATTTCTTGGGGAATAGCAAGAGGATTATTTTTAAGTTTTAATCCTGGTGAAAGTGATTTTATTAATCAGATAGTTATTTTAGCACTAGATAAGAGTGATAATCTGAATAATGGTATTTATCAAAAAATAAATTTATAGTGTTTGGTTAGTTTAATTGTGTATAGCAAAAATTCTCACAGAGGTAATTATGATTAACCAAGAAATTACTGAACGTCAAAAAAGACTAGAACAGTTTTTACAGCATTTAGAATCAGCCCGTCAATTAGAAGATGATATTATGAAATATGGGTTAGAAGCGGCTGATTTATATTTTGAAGATATAGATGGTGATTGGTTGGAAACTTGGGGGGATGATGACGATGAACCCGGTTATATTGAGAAACTTACTACTTTTTTAGAAAGTGATGATGTGGTTGCGGTAAAGGTACGGGAACGTTTACAGGATAAGTCTCTTGATGAAATTATTGGTGGTTTAGAATATTGTTTGAGTCAATTAACTCAGAAGGATCGCATTTTTGCAGCTAAGGATTTTTTAGTTGGTAATGTTGTGGTTAATGGAAGTTGTCGCGCTTCTGGTAATAGTGATTTTGATGAGGTTGAGTTGTTGGAGTTAGCGGAAGATTTGATGGATAAGTTGAGAGAGATTTTGAGGTAATGATTATATTTGACCAAATAAAAATATACTGGATTAGGTAATATAAAATTAATCATGATAAAAGAACCTATAGATTTTTTCTTAGAAGTGTTAGTAACAACTTCGCAAAGTTTTGGTGATAAAAATATTGTTTATCCTTCTTTTGTTATCAACTCCCTTTGATCAATCATTTTATGATACAATATAATCGAGTTCCCAAAATATAACTACATACAGCAGTTCCCGATATTATGAAGTACAGATATTAATAATAAAACTCTTGTGGTGCGGGCAAGATGCCCGCACAAGGTGTACCTCACTCAAGCTGAACTTGCTGTAAATTAGTTTTTAGGCATTTTATACAGGTTGTGCAATTTGATTTAAATTAATATCCTCAATCATTAGCATACCACGGGAATGTTTAACCCTAAACGTAAACATAATCACATCCAAAAATCAAAAGGAGAATTTCCCTTTGCACATCCTCGCTATTGGTCGGCTTTTATTGCTCAGGGATTACAATAATATGATTTAATGGTAGAAAGCCAACCTCTCGATTAAACAAAATTGTGAATTTTTATGGATATCTCACCTAATCAATCATCAACTCAATTTTTAACCCATGACGAATCTGCTCAAGTTGACGCGGCTTTGTTGTCTTCTCCTGAGAAGTTTTTAACTAGATTGACTATTTCTTCTTTGCGGATTTTACACCATATTGCTCAAGAATATGATGTTTCTATTGAGGAACTGACGACAAAACAAATTATTACCTGGTTTGAAACTGATGCTAAAATTAGAAGAGAAAAAGGGATTGAGGAAGCATTTCTCAAGTGGTAGATTCAGTAATATTTTATTACTTAAACATGAATAAATGTTTGCTACAAAATCAGCAAAATATTAACGAAATATTAACGAATTTTTACGGCTGTTCCTGTGGCCGTAATTACTAATAACACACCAGATTGATCAACATTAATTGTACCTGTATCAACTGCAATACCAACAACTGCATCCGCGCCTAAACGTTGCGCCCTTTGTTCTAATTCTTCCATTGCTTTGCGTTGTCCTTCTTCAAAGAGGCGCTCATAGCTACCAGTGCGGCCACCGACAATATCCCGAATACTCGCTAAAAAATCCCGCAGGAAATTGCTACCATAAACAACTTCTGCTGTCACAATGCCTAAGTATGACTGAATTACAGCACCTTGAATAACATCAGTAGTAGTTAAAAGCATAGATTTATTTAAACATTATTTATGAGTACGGATGGGTTGAATTATTAATCTAGTGCTATAGTGCCGAAAATGTCAAGTGATTTAAGAATATATTATTATATGATAATACATATTATGTAAATATGAATAAATAGAGATTACAAAAATAAATATTTTTGTTTTAATGTATGAATAAGAACAATTGAAGAAAATCTAGGGAAATTGACTGTGTACAAAAAAACATCATTTGTCTTAACTGTCTTATTATTGGGATGTTTCTTCACTAGCACACCTGTAGTGGCCAAAGTTGATCTATTATTAGCACAAGCTGACAATGCAGAGTTAAAAAGCTTGATAGAAGACGGAAAAAGACTTGTAGATAATAAAGATTATGATGGAGCGATCGCTGTTTATCAACAAGCGGCAAAATTAGATCCCCGCAATGCGAGAATTCATGCTGGTATTGGCTACTTATATACTCAAATAGGAAATTTTCCCTCAGCTTTAAGTGCTTATCGTCGGGCTATTGCTATTAATCCCAATAACAGCGATTTTTATTATGCTGTAGGGTACATTAAAAGTGCTACAAAGGATATTCGTGGAGCTAAAGAAGCCTATCGTCGTTCCATACAACTGAATCGAAATAATATTAACGCCTATTTAGGTTTGGGCGTTACTCAAGCAATATTAGGCGATTTTAAATCTGCTATGTGGGCATATCAAAAAGCACTAGAACTCAATCAAAATAACCCCCGCACCTATGAGTTAATGGCAGGAATGTTTAAAAAGAAGGGTCAAAATAGCCAGGCAACTAGCGCTTTACGAAAAGCTTTAAGTTTATATCGTCTTAGCAATGATCTAGATAGTGTTAATAGAGTGGAAGGAATGTTAAGAGAAATGTAATTTCCAGGTTTTGAATCCCCAATTTATAATAATTAATTTATAATTAATTATTAATTTGGGGATTTAATAAACAAGATCAGGGCTAAATCCCTGACTACGGTAAGATAGATTATACCCGACCTTGGTTAATATCAATGATGATCGTCGTACATTGTCACTTTTATCAAATCAAAAGCTACCAAGCCGCTCTACCTCTCTTATACAGATTACCCGTAAAAGGCTGCACTCCAATCACAGGATAAGCGTCATTAGCAGGGGTAAAAATCCGCATAAAGGCTTCAGAAATAAACTGAGCCATATTAGTAAGCATTCTGGAAATAGCCATAATCTTATAGCCCCTTTTTTTTTCAGTTTTTTAATCTGCGATGTTTAAATTATAATACCGCCATTATTTATTTGCTCTTATTCTCCATATATCTACACCTAACACAATATTTTTTCAAATAACTTTGCAATACTTTATAATCATGATTTTGATTTACTCCTCATTGTCACTGAAAATTGATAATTAGGCATTTTGAGGTTTAAATAATAGTTTAAGTAGATGAACAGAAAATTTAAAGGTATGTGAGGAAAAGTAAAATCACTCAAAACTCTCTTCCTGTTCCCTGTTCCCTGTTCCCTTGCCCCAACGACAATTTTTAACGCCGACCTACTTATACTATTAAGAAATGTGAATTATTCGTAAAATAATAGATAATTCCCCTTGTAAATATAGGATTTTAGGGAATTTGTCACCATTCATTAACTAGGGCTTGACATTATTTATAGTAAATATTACCATAAACAGATAGACATTCTAGCAACATCCTCAAAGTATCATGAAAATTGCTTTATTTGGTACAAGTGCTGATCCACCGACTGCGGGACATTTAGTAATTCTTAAATGGTTATCTGAACATTATGATTGGGTAGCTGTTTGGGCTGCGGATAATCCTCTAAAATCGCAACAAACGCCTTTACCTCATCGTGCGGCCATGTTAGAATTGTTAATTAAAGATATTAATGTTTCTAGAAAAAATATTGCCTTAGAACAAGATTTGAGCAGTTGGAGAACCTTAGAAACCGTAGAAAAAGCCAAATTAAAATGGGGTGAACATATTGAATATACTTTAGTAATTGGTGCTGATTTAGTAAATCAATTACCGCGCTGGTATCATATTCAAGATTTATTACAGCAAGTGCAATTATTAGTAATTCCCAGACCAGGATATATCATAGATAATTCAAGTTTAGAAAATGTCAAACAAATGGGGGCAAAAATTGCCATTGCTAATTTAATTGGTTTAGATGTTTCCTCTACCGCTTTTCGTGAACAAGGAGATATTAATACTCTCACACCTCCCGTAGTTGCCTATATTCATCAACAGCATTTATACAAATGCCAATACATAACAAAAAAAATGTTTTCAACCCCATAAATCAACAACCCTTAGCTAACTTTAAAGTTGGTGTTGATAATGTAATTTTTTCCGTAGATACTGCCCAAAATCGGTTATTAGTTCTTTTAGTTCTGGGACAACAAGAACCATTTTTAAATTATTGGAGTCTTCCCGGTACTTTAGTTTGTCAAGGTGAATCTTTAGAAGATGCGGCCTATCGTATCATGGCTGAGAAAATAAAAGTAAATAATCTTTATTTAGAACAGCTTTATACTTTTGGCAGTCCTAAACATGACCCTAAACAAGAAATTGATAATTATGGAGTCCGTTATTTATCAGTTAGTTACTTTGCCTTAGTACGATTTGAAGAAGCAGAATTAATTGCTGATAAAGTCGCTGGTATTGCCTGGTATCCTCTGCAACAATTGCCACAATTAGGATTTGATCATCATGAAATTATTACCTATGGACATAGAAGATTAAAAAATAAATTAGAATATAGTCCCGTAGCTTTTGAAGTCTTACCAGAAACCTTCACCTTAAACGATTTATATCAACTATATACCACAGTTTTAGGAGAAAACTTTGCCGACTATTCTAATTTTCGAGCGCGGTTACTCAAACTAGGTTTTTTATCAGATACTGGCATTAAAGTATCACGAGGTGCTGGTCGTCCCGCAAGTTTATATAAATTTGATCAAGCAGCATTTGCACCTTTTAAAGACCAAGCTTTGGTGTTTATTTAATGAAGAAAGGAGGTAGGAATGATTAAACGCAAATTAACGCTGATTAACGCTGATAAATACAGATGATTATGATTTTTTGCAGTCTAAAATGAGATTTATTTTATCTATTCCCTATTCCCTTTTTGATGATCATGAAAATCGCTATTGCTCAAATTAATCCTCTTATTGGTGACTTATCTGGAAATGCTCAAAAAATTCTGGAAATATGCCAACAAGCATCATTAAATGGTGTCCGTTTATTATTAACACCTGAATTATCAATTTGTGGTTATCCTCCTAGAGATTTATTATTAAATCCTAGTTTTGTGGTTGCAATAGATCAGACATTACAAAAATTGGCTGAAGATTTACCCGCAAATTTAGCTGTATTAGTGGGAACTGTTGTCAAAAATTCCCAAGCAGGTATAACTGGAGGGAAAAATTTATTTAATAGTATGGCTTTATTAGAAAATGGCAAAATTCAGCAATTTTTTCATAAAAGACTATTACCAACTTATGATGTTTTTGATGAACATCGTTATTTTGAACATGGACTAGAAGTAAATTATCTGATATTAGATCATCTCAAAATTGGTGTGACAATTTGTGAAGATTTATGGAATAATGAGGAATTTTGGGGTAAGCGCAGTTACCAAATTAATCCAATTCATGATTTAGCTAATTTAGGGGTAGATTTAATTGTTAATTTATCCGCTTCTCCCTATACTGTTGGTAAGCAAAATCTGCGGGAAGCAATGTTAAAACATTGTGCAGTTAGTTTCCAAAAACCGATTATTTATACAAATCAAGTTGGCGGAAATGATGATTTGATTTTTGATGGTCGCAGTTTTGCTGTCAATAAACAAGGAGAAATTATCTCTCGTGGTGAAGGTTTTGTATCTGATTTTATCACTGTTGAATTTAATGCAAATCAACAAGATTTAGTATTAGGTAATATTTCCCCGGTTTATGAATCTGAAGAAGCAGAAATTTGGAAGGCTTTGGTTTTAGGAGTTAAAGATTATGTTCATAAATGTCGTTTTTCTAAAGTCTTATTAGGTTTAAGTGGGGGAGTTGATTCTGCTTTAGTTGCTGCTATTGCGACTGCGGCTTTAGGCAAAGAAAATGTAATTGGTGTATTAATGCCTTCTCCCTATAGTTCAGAACATTCTCTTAGTGACGCTTTAGCATTAGCAGAAAATTTAGATATTCAAACCGATATTTTACCTATTGGGGAACTAATGCAAGCTTTTGATCAATCTTTAAATGATTTATTTGCCGGTACAGAATTTGGGATAGCAGAAGAAAATCTCCAATCTCGCATTCGTGGTAATTTGTTAATGGCAATTTCTAATAAGTTCGGTTATTTGCTTTTATCTACTGGCAATAAATCAGAAATGGCCGTTGGTTATTGTACCCTTTATGGTGACATGAACGGGGGTTTATCTGTGATTGCAGATGTTCCTAAAACTCGCGTTTATTCTCTTTGCAAATGGTTAAATTCTCATCATCAAAAAGAGGTTATTCCCGTAAATATTCTCACAAAAGCACCTAGCGCGGAACTTAAACCGGGTCAAGTTGACCAAGATTCTTTACCAGCTTATGATATTTTAGATGATATTCTTGACCGTTTGCTGCATCAACATCAATCAGCAGCAGAAATTGTTATCGCAGGTCATGACCGGGTAGTTGTAGATAAGGTATTACAGTTATTATCTCGTGCGGAATTTAAACGCAGACAAGCTGCACCAGGTTTAAAAATCACTGACCGCGCTTTTGGGACTGGTTGGAGAATGCCTATTGCTAGTAGTTGGTCTGTGTTACGGAATATATAAGTAGGTTGGCGTTAAAAATTGTCGTTATGACAAGGGAACAGGGAACAGGGAACAGGGAACAGGGAACAGGGAAGAGGTTTTAGGCAACTTTACTTTTCGTTACTTATGTCGGTTTTTTTCCGCTCACTTACTTAGGACTATGAGTGTTTACTGGAGTTTTTTAACGAACCACTCCAGGTACAGAGTTCACGGAGGAAGAGGAAAACACAATTTGGTTTGATTGTGTTGACTGATTTAATTATTCAAAAAATAAGCATTCAAAGTTTCATCTAAAGTAAAGGGAGATTCTTGAGGAAAGAAATTCAATTTAATTCCCGTTTCTTCGGATGCTTTAGAACGAGCTTTTTCATAACAATCTGGGAAAATTTCTATGAGTAAAGGTTGTAAGCTAGGACTATCTTCTAATAATGCTTCAATACAAATACGTTGTTCTGTAATCGTACTGCGCCAACTTTCACTGCGTTTTTCTGGTTGATATTGCCATTTGATTAAGTGGATCAATAATACAATTAAACGGCTTTTTAACTCCCGTTTTTCACTTTTACCCATGCTTTCAATTTCTGCAATTAAATTAGGTATATCTATGTCATTAAATCTATTTTCTTTTAAATGCTGAACAATTGCTTTTGTCCATAAATAAAAATCTTGCTCATAGAGAGCTTGACCATTGACAAAAGATTGATTTATCATTTATGTCTCTCCTCGTTTTTGATCACTTTCCTCTGGCCTCTTGCTTTGCTATATTACCATGCCACCCCATCAGATATCATCACATAACCGACGCTCTGGATCAGTCAACTTAATCCCCGGATTGTGTAAATAATCCTTTACCCAAGCACAACCATCTTTAAGTAACTGGTCTAAATTCCGTACAGGCCACAACCGCGCTGTTTTGTCCCTAGAAGCAGTAGCAATGGTTTTACCGTCGGGACTGAAACTTACACTATAGACAGAATCCTGATGTCCTTTAAATTCCTGTAGCAAATTCCCCTGTAAATCCCACAACCGCGCTGTATTGTCAGATGAAGCAGTAGCAATGGTTTTACC
>LJOT01000298.1 GCA_001672075.1 Anabaena sp. CRKS33 | reverse complement strand
GTTTTGTTCTGTTCTGTTTTTCTCCTCTATTTTCTGACTTTTTTCCTAGACTTTAAATTTTTCCTTAACGATCGCTTGACAATCAAGACAGTCGCTACTAATTGCTTGTACTAAGTAGGTGAACGGAAAAAAACCGACATAAGTAACGAAAAGTAAAGTTGCCCAAAAACTGTTCCCTGTTCCCTCCCCTCACAGACAACTTTTTCAGCAAACCCTACTTAATAAATTAAACTGGGTTGAGTATTTCTAACCGCATTTGTTCAATTAGTTGATGTAAATTACCTGTATTCAAACGGTAGCTTAAAGGGTGAACAATTAACCGCGCTGTACTTTCATACAAAGTAGCAATTTCAATTAAACCATTTTCCTTTAAAGTCTTGCCCGTGGAAACTAAATCAACAATTGCTTCCGACATTCCCGTAATTGGACCCAATTCCACAGAACCATACAAAGGGACAATTTCTATGGGTAAATCTAAACCTTGGAAATATTCTCGCGCACAATTTACATATTTAGAAGCAACCCGACCATGTGCAGGTAAATCTAAAGGAGATTTGTAAGAACTGTTCGCTTTTACAGCCACAGACATTCGACAATATCCAAATTTTAAGTCTACTAATTGTGCTACTTGAGGCTGTTTTTCTCTAATAACATCGTAACCCACAACTCCCAATTGTGCTTGACCATATTCTACATAAACAGGCACATCTTGCGCTCTGACTAACAGCCCTTTGGCTTGTCCACTAGTATCAGGAATTTGTAATTGACGGTTTCCTGATTCTAAGAAAGCACTAAAATCTAATCCCACAGATTGTAATAGCTTAAGAGTAGGTTTAAGTAATTCACCTTTTGGTATGGCAACAGTTAACATTCTTTTTTTGATGTCCTTAATGTGTTTATAATTCACTATATTGAGAATATATCTATATTGTCCATTGCCAACAAAATGAAAATTTTATTAGTTGATGATGAAATTGAACTAACTGACCCTTTAAGTCGTCTTTTAACCCGTGAAGGTTACAGTGTTGATACTACTTATGATGGCATCAGTGGCAGCAATTTGACAAAAATAGGCAGTTATGATCTACTGATTTTAGATTGGATGTTACCAGGAAAAACTGGGTTGGAGATTTGCCAGGAATTACGTTCTCAAGGTAAAACAACTCCTGTGTTATTTCTCACAGCAAAAGATACTCTTGATGATAGAGTTCAAGGTTTAGACGCGGGTGCTGATGATTATTTAGTAAAACCTTTTGAATTGCGGGAATTACTAGCAAGAGTTCGGGCTTTATTGCGTCGTGCTGGTACAGAATCTCATAGCAATATAACGGGAAAATTAATTGTAGGAGATTTGGAACTTGATATCCAAAATCAAATAGCTTATCGTCACGGAAGAATAATTGAACTCTCGCAAAAAGAAAGTCAGTTATTACAATACTTTATGGAAAACACCGGACAATTATTAACTCATGCCCAAATTTTACAGCATTTATGGCAACACGAGGAACAACCTAATAGTAATGTTGTTCCCGCTTTAATTCGTCTGTTGCGTCGTAAGGTAGAAGTAGGGAATAAAACTCAACTTATTTATACTGTTTATGGTAAAGGTTATCGTTTTGGAAGTATTTTCATTGCATGAACTGAGAAGTTTTGGCAGTTACAAACCGCGTCTAAATAAATAAAACCCCCTAACCTCCTTCAATAGGAGAAAAGAGGGTATTTAAAAGCCTCTCCTCCAAGCCAGGAGAGGTTTACAAAAGGGGTTTATTTATACATTTGATGACTTTTTAAACATCTATTAAGACCAAGAATCTAAATCTAGAGATTGCATTCCTTGACTTTTAACATAATCTAGCAAACCTCCTAATTGCCACCAAAGAAATACACAAGTTAACAAACTTATTGGTAAACCCACACCCAAAGCCAGTTCCGAGGGAAAACCGAATATCTCTAAACCGCAAGTAATAAATAAACAAACACCACTGGTAATACCAATAAATGGGACTAATAATTGTTTATAAAAAGAACGAGTATTAGTATTTTCTTCAGTAGACTTATCATCAGGCCATTGCTGGACAATTACTTTTAATGTCCCAGATAGAGCCAGACCAGAAGTTAAAGCCGTGAGAAAACCAACTAATAGTAAAAAGTAGGGCGGTTGTAAAGGGTAATAGTACATGAAAACTCCTGGTTGTTATTAAAATTCGTTTTTATTTGGTAACAAATTACTTGGCTAAAATAGCTGCTACACTTTCTTTAGAAAACTCTGTTAACAGGCTAATTGCCACATTTAGTAAGCGATTTGGTGGTAAATCATCCTTGACCAAATCCCATAAACGTTGGACTTCTTCCGTGTGTAAACGGTCATCTTCGGTCAGGGCTAATACTAATTGACGACGTAAGAATTTACCCTCCTCTGAAAGTATAAATTCTAACCCCATTTTTGCCGTTGGTAAAACATCAAACTGGCTATCAGTACGAGCAATGGTAATCAGGTTTTCTAACCGTTGCCACTGAAATTTACCATCTTTAAACAATACATTCAATAGCCGCCGCCGTAGTGCGGGAGATTCCCCAGTTAATAACCGCCGTGCTATGTAAGGATAACCCACTTCTACGATTTTGAAATTGGGGTTGAGACTCAGCGCAATACCCTCTTGTGTCACGAGAGAACGAATAATTAAAGCAAATTTTGCTGGGACACGGAAAGGATATTCATACATCAATTCCGAAAACTCATCAGTAATGGTTTTGAAGTTAAAGTCATTGACATTTTTACCAATAGCATTCCCTAGTACGGCTTCCAATGCTGGTACAATGGGGGCAATATTGGTATTTGCAGTTAAAAAGCCCAATTTGACAAAATCTGTCGCTAAATCGGCGTAATCCTTGTTGACCAAATGCACTAAAGCATCAACTAAACTCTCCTTGGTTGTTTCCTCCAATTGATCCATCATGCCAAAATCAATGTAAGCCATGCGACCATCGGACATAGCGAACAAATTACCAGGATGAGGATCAGCATGAAAAAAACCATGCTCTAATAGTTGTTGTAAACCAGTAGTTACACCTATTTGAATAATTGCTTCTGGGTCTAAACCTACGGCTTGGATATTTTGAGTATCTGTGAGTTTAAAGCCGTTAATCCATTCCAGAGTTAAAACATGATTACTGGTATAATTCCAATAGATACCTGGAACTTTTACTTGCGGGTCATTACGGAAATTATGGGCAAACTTTTCCGCATTACGCCCTTCATTGATGTAATCAATTTCCTCAAATAACTTTGTGCCAAACTCGTCTACAATTAAAGTTAAATCGTGACCGAGATTCAGTGGTAGCCAGGGAGCAAGCCAACTAGCAGCCCAACGCATGAGATACAGGTCTTTTGTCAGTAAGGGGCGTAAATTGGGGCGTTGTACCTTCACAGCCACTTCTTCACCACTGACCAAGTGTCCGTGGTAGACTTGACCCAAACTAGCCGCTGCTACCGGCTGAGGGGAAAGATCCCGGAAAATTTCGCCAATGGAGCGATCTAACTCTGTTTCAATAATCTGATATGCTAGACCATTATCAAAAGGTGGTAACTGGTCTTGTAGCTTTACTAGTTCCGCTAAAAAGTCTTTGCGGATTAAGTCAGGACGAGTCGAGAGCGCTTGACCAACTTTAATAAATGTCGGACCTAAACGGGTGAGTAAATTTCTTAACTCAATAGCTCTTTGTCCTTGATTTTCTTCGACTTGTTCTTGCCATTCGTCCCACTTGAGACTAAATATAAACACCGCAAAAGACCAGATGATGCTCAGTAGTCGTCCCCAAACCAGCCAGGGACGGTAACGAAAGTAACGAGCGATCGCTTCTGGATTATACTGTTTTAATTCAGTAGATTGATACTGACCCACGCCTTTATTTGCCTCTCCAACTGGGAATTTTACACCGTCGCCATGATCCCGTGCTAACTTAGTTGTTGGTAAAGGATCATGGTAGTTTTCTCTTGAGAAAAAAACTTTAACCGTATCTAGCAGCAGTAGGTAAGTAACTGAGCCTCTTGAGCTAGATATATTGATATTTTTCTTAATTATACTTTATAAAAGTACAAACTTTTTGTGTATATTGGTGGCATTTTATCATTTCTTAATGACTAAACCGGTTTCGTGGTCAAATCAAAGAATATACCAAAAATCCCGGCAGTTCTCCTTTACTCACTGGTGTTATAGTTTCCTTAGTGGGTTTAGCTTCAGCTAATGGCGTACCCATTGATCCGGCCATTGCGACCGTTATAGTTTTGTATATCCTGAAAATAGGGGTAAATATCTTTTGCGATTACACTGAACCGCCGGCTGTTAGTGGTGGATCTTTACCCCCAGCACCATAATGGATTATATACGGGCGGGTTTTCCCGTCCTCTGCTGATTGTGTAAATTAATTCTTGGAGGTATAGCAAATGGTAATGCAGCGGCCACAAACTAACCCAAC
>LJOT01000297.1 GCA_001672075.1 Anabaena sp. CRKS33 | reverse complement strand
ATAAATCTCGTCATTTATTCGACCTTTGCTAATACATATATTAAGTTATATTAAGTTAACATTTTTGGGGTCATGGCGATCGCTCAAACTAAACAAAGTAATATTAATTAGCAGATTGTCACTAAGTTTGCTAAGTAAGGGTTTAAAATTGAGGAGTACCCACTCGCTGGGGATGTTAATTAAATAGCAACAATTGTTAATAAAGTTATGAAAACATGATCAAAAAAGTCCCGGAGGTTGGGTAGAACGCAGTCAAATCCAACCAACAAATTGAAATGGTTAATAACATCATCTCACTATTTATTTTCCCTGCAACGGGAAAAAGTCATAGTTAGCAGTTGAGTTTTTACTTGGTTGCACTTTGACCAATATTGCCTTACCCTTAATATCACCAGATTCTTGAAATTCAATCTTGCCTGTAGCACCATTGACAAAGAAATCTGGACTATGTAGCACCTTTTGTAATGCTTCACGGGTATAACCTTGTTGTAAACCTTTAGCGATCGCCATAGTTGCATCATAGCCTGTTGCTGAACGCCAATTCACAGTTCCGCCCCAAAGTTTTCTAGCTTGTTCAGGAAAAGGATTACCAGGAATGGCCTTTGGATGCCAAGGTACAGTAATAACCATACCACTAACATCAGATTTCCCCGATTCTAATGTTTGAAAGGTGTATAAGGTCGGACTACCAAACAGTGCTAACTTACCTTGATTTGCTGCTGCTAGTTCTAAAGCCCGGTTAATTCTACCAACATAGGGACCTAACACCAACCCATCAGCACCACTACTAATTAATTGAGAAATTATTGTAGTAGAGTTAAAATCAGGGGCAGAAAAATCGCACTTGGTGGGATTGATTTTACCACCACCAGCTACAATATTTTTAGCGTACTCATCTTTAAAAGATTGATTATCAATAGATTTGGAATCTAAACATAAAGCAATATTAGTTTTACGGGCAGTTTTGAGGGTATAAACAGCCAGAGGTTCAGCCTGGGAACTAATATTGGGAACTGTGCGAAATATATAGCTACCAATACCAGAGAGATTTTGAGCGAAACTAGTAGGAGAAATCATCACTAGTCCCCCCTGCTGATATATTGGTGCAGCCGCAATAGAAGCATTACTGGCGTTATGTCCAACTATAGCCATAATACTGGAATCTTTGACAAATTGCGTCGCTATTTTTTGGGCTTGGGTGGGATCATTATCATCATTAGCGATCGCTACTTGCAAAAATTTACCATTAATGCCACCATTACGATTTACCTCATCTTGAGCCTGGGCTACACCCCGCAGAATCTCTTTGGCTACATTGAGATTTCCCCCGATGGGTACACTCACCGCCATTTTGATATATTTACTACTATCGTCCAGGGAGTTATTGAGATAAATCAAACTTTCTGGATCATTTTGATTTTGGCGCAAAGATGCTTGAAAATTGGTTTTAGCATCATCAAAATTACCCTGAGCAAAGGCTTGTACTCCTCTTTCCTTATCAGAGTTGATTTTATCAGTAATTAAAATCTTCTCACCTAAACTGATTCGCCCTGGTGTAGAATCAGAATCTGGAGAAACATTAGCTTCCTTCTCAAGAATGCGAGGTGTGAATTGATTCCACAACCAAAAGCCCAAGCCCAGCAATGCTGTCGTAAACAGCAGGGAAAAGACTAGCAGTTTTGTTTCATTTTTATTATTCATCATGGCTTTTTAGCTATGTTTTGGATTTATATTTCAGTGCATACCGATATATTGCCATATTGCCCATATAAACAGTACATAATTAAATTTTAGTAAAATTTTGGTAAAACCAGTACAAACCCAGTAGACTCAGACAAGCTATAAGTGTAATGTTTATTCAGCAATTCAATAATTATCAATTCTTAACAAAGTCATCGAAAGTTGACAAACATAGTATCAAGAGTTGGCAACATTCAGTAAAAACAGTAAACAATAACCATAGCCGCACAAATAAGTTTTTTTAAACCATGCAGCCAATTCGCACTTTTAACGTATCTCCTTCATTACCTTCCAGACTAGAACCCCTGCGAAAACTAGCTTATAATCTCCATTTTGATTGGAATGTGGAGAGTAAAGACCTATTTCGCCGTTTAGACCCCGATTTATGGGAATCTAGCCACCATAACCCAGTATTAATGTTGGGAACTATCAGCCAAAAGCGGTTATTAGAAGTTGTCGAAGATGACGGCTTTTTAGCGCAAGTAGACCGAGCAGCGCGGCAATTAGAAGATTATTTGCAGGAGCGGACTTGGTATAAAAAGCAAAGAGAGCAGCCGCAAAAAGAATGTTACGCTTATTTTTCCGCTGAATTTGGCTTAGTAGATTGCTTACCTGTCTATTCCGGTGGTTTGGGTGTCCTCGCAGGAGATCATCTGAAATCAGCTAGTGATTTGGGATTACCCCTAGTGGGCGTAGGATTACTGTATCAACAAGGCTACTTTGCTCAGTATCTCAATGCTGATGGGTGGCAGCAGGAACGCTATCCTATCAATGACTTCTATAATATGCCTTTGCATTTGGAGCGCAATGCCGATGGTTCAGAACTACGAATTGCGGTAGACTATCCAGGACGCAAGGTATATGCACGAGTATGGCGTGTGCAAGTGGGAACAGTCCCCCTGTATATGCTTGATACCAATATCGAACCTAACAAGGCCTATGACCACGATATCACCGATCAATTGTATGGTGGTGATATAGATATGCGTATCCACCAGGAAATTATGCTGGGCATAGGTGGTGTACAAATGCTCAAGGCCTTGGGCTATGAAGTGACTGCTTACCACATGAATGAAGGCCATGCGGCTTTCTCGGCTTTGGAACGCATTCGCATTCTCATTCAGGAAGCAGGACTAAATTACAGACAAGCTAGACAGGTGGTATGTTCTAGTAATATTTTCACTACTCACACACCAGTCCCCGCAGGTATTGATTTATTTTCTCCTGATAAGATATTGCATTATTTGGGCTATTATGCAGATATCTTTGGTTTACCCAAGGAGCAGTTTTTAGGTCTGGGACGAGAAAATACTGGTGATTTGTCCAGTCCCTTCAGTATGGCAGTATTGGCACTGAAAATGGCAACTTTTTCAAACGGTGTAGCACAATTACATGGCGTTGTTTCCCGACAAATGTTCCAGGGGTTGTGGCAAAAAGTTCCTGTGGACGAAGTACCAATTACTGCTATTACTAACGGTGTTCATGCCCGTAGTTGTGTAGCTAAATCTACTCAAGAATTGTACGATCGCTATCTTGGTCCAAATTGGTCATCAGCACCACCAGATAACCAATTATGGGAACGAATGGATGCAATTCCCGATGAAGAATTGTGGCGGAATCATGAGCGCTGCCGTTTAGATATGGTACTGTATGTTAGGGAACATTTAGTTAAACATCTGCGCGATCGCGGTGCATCCGCTTCCGATATTGCCCAAGCCCAAGAAGTGCTTGATCCTAACGTTTTAACAATTGGGTTTGCCCGTCGCTTTGCTACTTATAAACGCGCTACCTTATGGATGCGTGATTTAGACCGCATTAAACGGATTTTACTCAGTAACAAAAACCGCAAAGTCCAGTTTGTAATTGCTGGAAAAGCCCACCCCAAAGATATCCCTGGTAAAGAATTGATTCGGGATATCAATCACTTTATCCGAGAACACCATTTAGAAAAACAGGTAGTATTTGTTCCCAACTACGATATTCACATCGCCCGTTTAATGGTAGCAGGTTGTGATATTTGGTTAAATACTCCCCGTCGTCCTAGAGAAGCTTCCGGTACAAGTGGTATGAAAGCCGCTATGAATGGACTACCAAACTTGAGTGTACTTGATGGTTGGTGGGATGAAGCAGATTATGTCCGCACTGGGTGGGCTATTGGCCACGGGGAAAATTACGAAGATCCTAATTACCAAGACGAAATAGAAGCTAACGCCCTTTATGAGTTGCTAGAAAAGGAAGTTATCCCCTTATTCTATGATCATCGTGATGGTGATGGCTTGCCTCGTCCTTGGGTAGCAAAAATGAAAGATGCAATTCGCTTGAATTGTCCATTTTTCAATACAGCCCGCATGGTGCGAGAATATGCAGTGAGAGCCTATTTCCCAGCCAGCGATCGCTATCATACCTTAACTGTTGACAATTATGCCCCAGCCAAGGAATTAGCCGACTGGAGGGCGAAATTAGGCGAACACTGGTTTAGTATCAGAATTAAGGATCTTGAGGTATCCGCAGCATCAGACATTAAAGTTAATCAAACCGTAGCGGTCAAAGCTAAAGTTGATTTAGCAACTTTGAGTAACGATGATGTGCAAGTAGAACTATATCAAGGTTCTATAGATGCCCATGGGGATCTTGTTAATGCCATACCTATGGTAATGGATTATCAAGGATCAGACACAGAAAGTTTAAGTGTTTATACAGCAAATATCACTTACACCACCTCTGGTTTACAGGGCTTGTCTTTGCGCGT
>LJOT01000296.1 GCA_001672075.1 Anabaena sp. CRKS33 | reverse complement strand
GGCGGCGCAGGTAGTCATTCCCGTGGTGGGTGTTTCTCGGGAGGTGTCGCGCCGGGTTTCTGGGGCTGGGCGAAGACGGTGATGTCGGGGTTTGCTCGCTGCATCCTGGTCAGTGCCCGGATGACCATGACGACGAATCCCGGAGGGTGCTTGGCGAGCAGGTCACGGATGACCTGCTGCGCGGTGGCCTTGGCGTCCTGGTGGCTCATTAGAATCGGCTTTCGCAGGCGATCATCTCCGCGAGGGAGGCGGTCTTGACTCCGGCCGGAATTGAGTAGACGATCTCACCATCATCGGTCTTGGTGGCCTCGAGGTCGTCGGTCCGGTAGAATTCCGAGTCGACGTAGGTGTAGTTATCAACGAATGCCTGCCGGTCGAATGTGCTAATAATGAGAGTGACTGCGGCAGCGCGATCGCGGAAGGCATACCACTCGTTATTCGGGGACGACCCCATGGTGGCAGATTCCAGGATAATCTCAGACCCTGGCGAATCTTGGATGATGTCCCACCAATCGGGGGCACTCTCCCCGCGATAGTAGTTTGATCCATGGCTTGCGATGAGGTCCAATTCTCCCGACAAATAATGCAAGAATTCGATCTGGTTTTCCACGTCGTCGCATGTTTCTCCTCCGGAGTGCCACTGAGTCATCTCTTCGAGTGCCGCCTGGGCCTCATTGGGGTGGTTGGCTTTTAGGCCGGAGACTAGACCGTCCCTCTCATCCATCTTGTCGATCATGTCGATCCACCAGGAGATGGTGAATTGATCGGCCTCTGCATCATAGTCGGAGTTGCCAGTGACGCGGGTGATGTTGGTGTCGTCTGCCGAGAGATCGGCCATCTGGTCGCCCGACCCGGTTGGGTTGTAGGTTAGGGCCTCGATCTCGTTGGTGGTGGTGTTTAGGATCTTCATGGGTGTGGGTGGGTTGTGGTTAGTTTGGTGCGTTGTGGGTGGGTTGTCTAGTTACGGAATGGGTTGGGGAGTTGGAGGTTCGAGGGGCTGGACCAGTGCCAGCGGTTGTTTAGGATGGCGATCCAGGCGCGGCAGGTGCTTTGCTTTGGTTCCTGTTTGGTGGCCGCGCGCTCGAGATAATCGCGGCGTGCCAGGTCTTTGACTTTGCGGATGGTTTGCGTGTGCATTTTTGACGGTGCCCGTTTGTTCGGTTGGCCCTTCCGGTTTCTTGCTCGGCTTCCACTCTCTCACGGGTTCCCACTGGAAGTCAACAGAAAAGTTTCAGAAATCCTTTATGGCCTGCGAAACGGCTTAAAACCTAGCTCGGCGGACGATTGCGGTCGTCCTTCTCGGCGGCCTTCCGGGCTTTCTGGAGTGTGTTCGACGGGATTTTCCCGGTCCCGGTGACGCGGGGAAACGTGGTCCCGGCAAGGACTGAGGCCGTCACTGCGGCTGAGATATACCCGCCGCGTGATAGTTCGCTTTCCTTGGCGAGATAATCCAGAGCGTCGAGGACTTCGACGCAGAGGGTGGACGATATAGAGGCTTTCCCTTTGCCGGGCCCGTTGCCGGTGCGTTCGTCTTTCTTGGTCATGTCAGTAAATGTCTAAGGGCGCTCCGGGGTTGGTTCTGAGCATTTCTTCAGTTTTTCTAAGTTCCAAATCCAATTTGTAAGCGCGGTTGAAATCATCAATCCCCCTCCAGACTAGCCAAGTGCCGTTTGTTGTCTGGTATCCGCCGAGATAGGCGGCTTGGCCTTTTGTGGTGTCAAGCAGGAGTGTTATTTTGTTGCCGTTTCTAGGATCTGTCGTTTCGTGGAGCGTATAACGGGACGCTGGCTTACAGGCCACAAGTGATATTGCAGCCAAGGCTGTGACTATGTAGGATGTCGGGCCGGTCATGGGATCAGGTGGATGATTTTGGGGTCGTCCTGGTCTATGCGCCAGCGGAGCGGCCGGGCTTGTTCTGGCTCGGGTTTTCAGCGGCGCGGAGGGATTCAATTTCAATCGGGGGATATATTGTTTGTGGGTTTTTATCGGTTTGAAGGCTGTATGTCTTTTGCTCGACTGCAAAGACGCCTTTTGAAACGGCGTCTTCGATGACGATCCGGCAATACTTGTTGACCGTAATCCCTCCCTTTTCAGCCAGTTTCCGCAATTCGGCAAAGAGGACTGAATCAATGGCAGTGCTAACTGGCTGCGTGTCCTTTCCTGATGATCTTCTGGCCATGATAGGACTTTCGGCGTGCCTCAAATATTTCTCAACAATTTTTATTGACGACTCATGAGATACTCATTTTACTTACGCCTGTATGAGCAAAAGGACTATCTGCTTTGAGGCTCCTGATGAGCTGATCGAAAATCTAGACCGGCTTGCGGAGGCCCATGGAATAAGCCGATCCGACGTAATCAGGGGTATACTTAAAACCCATGTGGCGGGCGCTGTTAAAACTCATGAGCCAGTAATGACGGAGGCATCAAAATGAGCGCCCACGCTTTCATCTTTGAGCTTTTCGGTGTGCTCGTCGCCCTATCACTGGCAATCTTCTCCGACCCGATCTCTGCCGCCGCCGCTTCTTTTTTTTACGGGTCCAACAATCGGAGGGGCAGGAAATGATCGCAGGCGGCGAACTGGTGCGCCTAGAGGTCTGGCCTACCCGTAAAACTCGCGTGGTATTGGAGAAGCGGCAACCGTCCTGGCTGCTGGCCCTCCACCCCGGCGCTTCTTTTTTTTATACAGTGGAAGTCAATAACAGGCATGAAGCCTGCACGCCGGACCCGATAAAGGCTCGGCAAGTCTTCCGGGATTGCTGTCGATTCGCCTGCAAGGCATGAGCGCGACCACTTCCACCACTCCGGCCCGCTGGCTTACCTCCCGGGAAGTCTGCGATCGGCTCGGGATCCATTTGAACACGCTGGCCCGCTATGTTGCGGCGGGTGAGTTCGGGAAAGTCCTCTTCTTGTCCCGTAAAGATCGCCGCATTTCGGAAACTGCCCTAGATGCGTTCATCGCTCGACGCTTAGTTGGATAACATGGCGAAGCGTCCTTCACTTCTGGATCAGGTGGCAGCGGAGGAATCCGCCGCCCCTTCTCTTTTTTTAGTGGATAGCCAAGAAGAGGGAACGGAGAACATGGAGAAGCGCGGAGAGTTCACCGCCGAAAGGCTTATCGAGCGGCGACCGGCAATCTATCGGTCGATCGTAGAAGGATACGCCCAGGGTTTGTCTGTCCGGCAACTTTGCCGGGCCTATCGGGTCAGCCATCACACGGTTTCGGCGGTAGTGGAAAGAGAACCGAATGCTATAGCCACATACAAAGAAGAGTTCATTGCGTCTTGCCGGAAATTCCAACGGCTCAGCATCGATCGATTGAATGATGAAGTTTATGAGATCCCAATACAGACGGTGGCTGTCGCCTTTGGAATTGTAAGCGACAAGCTGTCTATCGCTCAAGGTGGCGCAACATCGAGGATCGAGCACACCCAGAGCGGTCCAACTCACGAGGACTATCTAAGGATGATCCAGGGTAAGGTGATCGAGGCTGAAGTGATCGCAACCGGTTTTCAGGGGGAAGAAGCTCCCCAAAAGGAGGCCGATCCGGTCGCCGCGGTGCAGGCCGAGCCCTTCGAGGTGAGCGCCCCGGCTGCCGAGTCCGGTCTTGTCCTGGCATTGCCTGCTGCTGGCGTCATTCCCACTGGATCCCCTGAGAATATGACAGCACCTGATGAGCAATCAGGTGTTTCAGATGGTTCCGACTCTGTAGCGGATGGGATTGCTACGCATCTTGATACACTTTCCACCCTACCGAACGACTCCGGTGATGCCTCGCCAGTCGTCCAGGAGCCCGGCCAGAGCGTCGAGATCGTCGAGTCGGTCAACGATGCGACGACGACGACCGGCGAGCGCAAGAGGGCCAGTCGGACGCGGACAGAGGGGGGGAGGGGGGCGTCGAAATCACGCCGGGTGTCCGGGGGGCATTGATCCATTCTCAGAAAATTTTCACTAAAATGAGCACCACACAACCACAACCCAATACCACTGAGGAGAAACCCTCGCTGATCAACCGCATCCTGCCCGGAATCTCACCCAAAAAAGAAAAAGGGGGGGCGGCTGGGCCGATGGGGAAGACGGCACCCGAGACATCGGGAGCTTCCGACCAGGGGAACGACCGGAGGGTTCGCCTCTATGTCGCCCGGATCGGGAAAAACAAGAACCTCCTTCAGGCACGCAGGATGCATGGACCGGAGGATGAGCTTCTCACGGTCGGCTGCAAGGATGCCCAGGCATTCCGGGTCAAGACCTACATCGAGGCCGAGGCCGATGCAGATGGCCGTCTCTACATAGTCGAAGAGAAGCGCTGGATTCGTTTCGCAAAATGAAGCGCCTCTCGAACATCATGGGCTGGCGTTACCGCCATGCCGGGAGCATCGACTCCTATCTCGCCGAGCGGGAGGGATCCGGCGCGGCATCAGCCCGGTCGGCCATGCGGGCGGTCGAGTGGAGCCAGTTCTGGTTCCTCATGCGCGATGCCCTGAAAAAAGAAGGGGTCCACGCTCCACG
>LJOT01000575.1 GCA_001672075.1 Anabaena sp. CRKS33 | reverse complement strand
CAAAAACTAGATTTAGAATTTATTTCTGATGGAAAAGGAGATAAAACTAAAACCTTTGGACCAGAGGATATTTTTAATTACATTTACGCTATCTTTCATTCTCCTATTTACCGTCAACGTTACGCCGAATTTTTAAAGATTGATTTTCCTCGTGTTCCTTTAACTGCCAATACTGCACTTTTTTGGGAATTAGTGATCAAAGGTGATAAACTAGTAAAATACCATTTAATGAAAGAAACCGGAACAGAAATTTCTACCTATCCTATTCCTGGTTCTGATATAGTCGAACAAGTCAAATATCATGAAAATCATCAACAAATCTGGATAAATGCTGAACAGTATTTTGATCAAGTTCCCACTCAAATCTGGAATTTTTATATTGGTGGTTATCAAGTTTGTCAAAAATGGTTGAAAGACAGAAAAGGAAGACAATTAAACTTTGATGATATTAGTCATTATCAAAATATTATTTCCATCATATCGGAGACTATTAAGATTATGGAACATATTGATCAAATCATTGACAAATATGGCGGTTTTCCGTTAGAATGAAATAAAAAAGGTGTTCATTTTCAGCTATAAAGATTAAGAAATTGTCTAATATTCCAGCATCTAACCCCAATCAAGCAAATGGTGAAATCTCTCTTAATGATAGATGGTCTTATCTTAATCAATATGAGAAAAAATATCTCAAAGAAGCCATGAAAGCTTATGATAAAATTATAGAATCAAAAGACGATATTCTCAAAATAGCCAATCGGTATCAATTAAATTGTGAGGATATTGAAAGAGCTAAACAGTATGCTTTTGGTAGGGGAGTGTTACAATATCAATTTATCCCTGATTTGCGTATGGCTGAAAGTTGGGAAAGAATGACACTAGGAGAAGAAATTGATAGTGATGAGGTTTTACTAAAGCATGAAATTCTTGAATCAGATTTGGTAATTAATCAAGGTATGAATCAATTAGATGCTCATAAAATAGCTCAAAATAAATACCCTTGGTCTATAATGATAACTAAATGATAACTAAAGCAGATAAGCAAAAATGAACAAAACATCTGAACAAAAATTTTTAGAAGCCTTAGATATTTGTCAATTATTAATTGATTTTAAATATCGTCCTACCAATTTAACCTATCAAGCAATAGAGTTATTTTGTGATATCGGTAAAAATCCTCTTGAATTATTAGAATTATG
>LJOT01000574.1 GCA_001672075.1 Anabaena sp. CRKS33 | reverse complement strand
CCGAAATCCAGAGGTTCTTTTTCTCTTGCGGCAAGTGCCTCCCAATGTCCTTTGCATATCTTTCTCCTTTTACCGGATTTTCATAAAAAGTCACAATCTCTTATTTTACCACTTTACAGGCAAAAAAACATATTTCTGGATGTAGTTGTCAGTTGTCAGTTGTCAGTGGAAAAAGGCAAAGGTTGATTAATTTTTCCCGTTCCCTGTTCCCTGTTCCCTGTAACCTGTTCCCTGTAACCTGTTCCCTGTTCCCTGTTCCCTGTTCCCTGTTCCCTGTTCCCTGTAACCTGTAACCTGTTCCCTGTTCCCTGTTCCCTGTTCCCTGTAACCTGTTCCCTGTTCCCTGTTCCCTGTAACCTGTTCCCTGTTCCCTGTAACCTGTTCCCTGTAACCTGTTCCCTGTAACCTGTTCCCTGTAACCTGTTCCCTTGTTAATTAATACTGATAATCCATGTGCCAATATAACGCAACAATGGCACATCACCCGGAGAAAGAACTCGACAGTTAAAATAGTAAACCCCGCCAAAAGAGGGATTTTGAACATTGGATAATACTAACTCTACTTTTTGACCGGCTGGAACTGGGTCTTTAGGAAATATTTGAATCACCCCACCTTTCTCATCCCACTTTACTTCAGACAGAGGAACACTTTTGTCCTTAACTCTGACTTCAATATTTTTGGTATCAAAAGTCCCCTTATAATAATCAGGATAGCTAATAGCGAACTGAGCCACTGCCAACTTCATTTTTTTAGCAGGTAATCTAAGTATATAACGATCTGTGTTATTAGTTTGTCCACCAAAATCCAAGCGGTAGGGTAATTGATTTTTGTTTTCAACGCCGCTAAAAAGTGTCAACCCAGGTAAACCTTGAGCCCAAGTTAGAACTGGTAAACCTGTAAATAGACAGCTAGTAATAGCCAAAGCAGAAAGTAGACGCTTCATAAATCAGATTTCCTTGATAGGATAGTGTGTAACCGAGTGTTAGTATTTGTAATTAAACTTTACTACTAGATGCTAGAAAATAGACGGAATTGAGAATTGAAAGTGCCACTAGTAAAAGTCAATAACAGGTAAATAGTGAAGAAAAAATTAAGAGCGAGGGTTTGAGAATATAAAATATTCTAAAGAATAATATCGAAAATATGGGGATCGGTATAGGATGTGCAATATCTAATTTTACTTATAGCTATTTTGCAA
>LJOT01000573.1 GCA_001672075.1 Anabaena sp. CRKS33 | reverse complement strand
ATATTGAGTACCTTTCCCATTGTAGCAGAAGAAGTGAAAACAGCGGCTTTAAATGCTTATCGGGAAATGGTTAAATAAGGTCAACGTAGGGGTTTAGCAATGTGCTTTACCCCTACAATTCATAATAAAAACCGATTAAGATTAAAACTAAGATCATGCTTGAAACAGTTCCATCAATTTGATCACCTAAAAAATTACCACTTTGTAATTCTTCAATTATTGGTTGAATATCAGTACGAATATGGCGATATTTTTTTGACAAACTGCGTATTTTTTGTTGAAAATTATCGGTAAAATTAACGATAACTGGTGTTTCACTCAACATCAATACCTTCCCAAAGTTCTGAAATTGGATGAACTTTACCTGCTTTAGCTTCTTGTAATGAGGTTTTCAAACTTTCTAAAACAACTGCTTTTGATTCATCATCTTCATCTAATTCATCTTCAATAAACAAAACGATTAATTTAACCCGACTTGGTTTATTAACTATCAGAGGATGATCTAAAGAAATGTTACCATTTTGATCAATTCTTGCCATTATTTCTTGCGCTATCATATTTACTCACCTGTAATTACTACAACTATTTTACTATATTATAGTAAACATTGACCAAGATCCCCGACTTCTGTTTTAATTGTGTCAATCAATGATAAATTAATCATAGAAGACAGGGATATAAATATATAAATAATATAAATAATGTGTTATAATATCCCAATTAGCAACAGGAGTAAAAACCATGACTGTTAAAGAATTGATTTATGCAGAAATTGATAAATTACCAGAAGATCAACTTAATGAATTTTATCAATTACTTAAAGAATTGAAGAAAAACACAAGAAAGAGTATGTTGTCATTTCCTGATCATGATTTAGATTATCTTGCAGGAACATGGGGAGAAGAAGATGAAGCAGAATTTTTAGCGGACTTTCTTGATCAATAAAACTCTTTTTTAGATTATAAGCTGATGATGTGGCATAATATCCAATATTTATCCCATCCTGAAAATCCTAAAATCCTGGATATCCTGATTCAGACAATTAACCAAATAACTAATAATATAAAAAACTATGCCACACATTTTTGATAATATCAACGAACAACTACTACCCCAACTCAAACAAAGCCTAAAAGATGCCTTTATGGCAGATTTTTGTGTAGGTTATTTCAACCTACGGGGATGGAAATTAATCCAGGAAG
>LJOT01000572.1 GCA_001672075.1 Anabaena sp. CRKS33 | reverse complement strand
TACATAAGGACGATTGACAAATAAATTCCGCTGTGCTGATTCTATACCTACATCTGTCTTTCCCGCCATGGGATGACCACCAATAAAATTCTCCCACAAGGGGGAAATCGCCTTTACTATAGGTGTTTTTACTGAACCAACATCAGTTATAATAGTAGTTTTAGGTAAATAACCAATTAACTCTTTAACTTGCGGAACTATTAATCCTATGGGGGTGCAAATAAACACAACTTCGGCTGATGCTAATAGGCTTAAATCCAAAGAAGCTTGATCCACACTACCGATTTCAATAGCCCTGACACAAGTTGATTCACGACGACTCACACCTAAAACATCGTGTCCTTGGGAACGTAAATCGAAACCCAAACAACCACCTATCAATCCTAAACCTAAAATACCAATTTTCATTGTCGCCTGTAAATATGTAAATATGTATAGTTTAATTTATACTTTCGATACTTGACTCCAATTCCCAAAGTTAACAATATTTAAGCATAATGATCATATATCCAGTCAATCAGAATATCTTATGCCTAATTTCAATGCGATTGTGGATCGTAGCACAGAATTTTCATATATTGGTTATTTGGTAGAAAAGAAATAATTTTGAACTTTTACATAATCTACTCAAATTACAGGAGACAAAGAATGCGTGATACATTTAATCGGATGATAGGTAGAACTAGATATGTTGTCTGTCGTTTATTTTTGCATTTAGGAGGGTCTGACGTAGCACCAATTTTAGGCGTTTTAAATCGGGCTGCAATGGAAGCAATAGAAGCTGATGGCGATATAGAAGTTTTAGGAGAAGAATTGGCGCAACTTTGCCAAAATCTGCTACAATACGATGAAGATTGGTTATCTGCTGCTAATGAAGGTGATGTATTTTGGGACGAAGGGGACGCAGGAAATTACGTCAATGAACTATTCACAGACTCAGCCCAAAGATATGGTGCTAATCTTGATTTTAATTCTACTTCCTCAAACCAGCCTTTATCACTTCCTGTAACCCGTAACGTCATTGTTATGATTATAGTCGCTACGGAAGGAGAAATTCCAGAGTTAGAAACAGACTTGGCTAACATTCCCGCCTTAAAAGCAGCCTTAAAGGCTTTGATTAATTTACACTACAAACATAAACTCCGCGCTATCCAGGTGCATTTTTCACCCGCTCAGTTAGGAGATGATCTTTCTAGTGATCAG
>LJOT01000295.1 GCA_001672075.1 Anabaena sp. CRKS33 | reverse complement strand
TTTTAGCGAAAGCATCACAACATCAATATGAGCGACTTGTGGAAATTGCCAAAAAACATGGTGTAAGTTTATAGATTTATAGGGTGGGTAATTCCCACCCAGAAAAACGCGGAAGTTAAAGTGATTTTTAGGTAAGTGAATTATAAACTTTTGTCTGAATCAGGATTTACAGTATTTAAGAATTTACAGGATGTTTATTTTTAATATTAGAAATGGGAATTTATGTACTTAACATGAATAAATCATCAATAAACAATCCTGTTAATCCTTTAATCTTGAGCATCCTGATTCTGACAATATGAGTATCAAAGATTGACTAAATTGCTAAAAAATGAGTTTCAAGAATTTTGTGATCAAGTTGGCAAAAATGCTGAAGCAAAAGGTATTACAGAAGAAAAGCTCAAAGAAATTCTTGAAAGTGATGATTGAGCAAAGAATTGTCATTGACACTAATTCTTACTCATTTTTTCTTTTGCTGCTGTTGGTGGATACTTATCAACTTCTATCAATAATTGCCTTTCTATAATTCGTTCATTTTTGTTAAAATCGAGAATACGGGATGTTACTTCACCAATATCTGTTAATGGTTGAATGATAGCTTCATTAAGTTGAAAATGATCACCCCAAAAGTCTCGACGAGGGTTAAAAAATCTCACTAACTCACCATTTCGCCAATTAATTGAACCTAAATCTGTACCTTTTTGCAAATTACAGAAAACACAAGCATAACAGAGATTATCATCCGTACTTGCTCCACCATGTTTGACACTAATGATATGATCAACTTGACAAGATGTAGTATCTTCTTCTGAAATTAGACAATATTCACAGATATTACCAGCACGTTCCACAACTAAACGCCTTATTTCTAAATTAATGTAAGTACGAGACACCTTATTTACCCTCAGCATTAATATATTTATGAGCCTTAGCTTTAGCTAATCTAATAATGTGTTCTAGAGTCAAAAAATACTCTAATTCTTCTTTGTCTTGTTTTGTTAGTTCATTATTTTTAGCACTATCAATTAAATCCTCTAAACGGTTTTGTGCTGTTTCGGAAAGGTGGAAATTAATCACACTTTCGGGAGTAGTACCAGCAGCAATGAAATCTACAATTTCATCGTAGACTTTGATTGTTTTAACAGATGTATTCATAGTAGTATCCTTTTTTACAAAAATCGTCTAATAGCGTAGCCATATCATTGAGTTATAATTATAGCAAATGCACAAATAACCCAGGGTTAAAATTTGTATGAATATTCAAGATAAAACTATTGCTCAACTTAGGGAAATGCCAGATGCTTTAGTTCAGGAAGTAGATGTTAATTTTTAATATTAGACACAGGAATTTATGTACTCAAAATGAATAAATTATCAATAAATAATCCTGTTAATCCTTTAATCCTGTTAATCCTGATTCAGACAATAGTAAATGCTGACACACTTGGTTAGTGTAAATGTTGGGTTGACGCAAGGAAACCCAACGTTGTTTTCATGTTGTAAAATTGTGAATCAGTGTTACAAACGCAGTGAAGAAAAGTCCCGTCAGAGACGCAACTAAGAATATCAGTTGCTGAATAGATACAAATATTATACCTAGCCATGCGCCCCAATACATTCTCTTTTTTAGTTCGTCCCAAAAGTTCATAGTATTCATTTGTTACAAGTCGTAAATATTAGTACGTACACTATAATACCATCAAATAAAGACACAACTGTAGGAAATTACATAGATTTTTGAAAAAATTTCTTATATTAGCAATCGGCAAAAACCTGATTTAGTTATCACTTCTCACTTCTTCCTCTCTTTGCGCCTCTGCGCCTTTGCGTGAGCCTTATTCCTCCACATCAAACCACACAGGAGAAATATCATCAACCTGTCCATTATAATTAATCGTAATTTCCTGCCCTTCCCGAATATATTTATAAGCAATAATATCAATTATATTTTTAGCAAAATTCTTAATATAAACAGCATTGGGATAATAAGAATGATTAAAAAGAGAAGCAAAACCTAAACCTATTGCTCCGCTTTCTCCATGCCAACCAAAATAATAATTCAATAACACCGTTTTAGTAATTAACTTAACTTGCTGTTTAGGAATAACAATGACAGCGGCTCTTTCAATTAAATCTCCTTGAGCAAAATCTTGCTGGGCAAATATACCTCTACCTTTAGTCTCTGTTTCACGAAATACTAGCATATAGCAATTCTATCATGGGTAAGAATGATTTTTGACTAACTACTACAGGTAAACGCAGAGAAAATAAAGATAAATTTTTGTCACTGAATTACGGCTACTAAACTCACTATAAAGTCAATGATTAAAGATGTAGTCAGAATTTCCATAAATTTTAATTTTTTGTGCCAAATTGATAATATTCATGTTATGATAAATATCCCATGCTAACTATCATTGGTTGTGGTAATCTGAATCGCAGTGATGATGCTGTCGGCGTAATTATTGCCCAAGGTTTACAGCAATATCTCGCCCAAAATCCTCACCCCAAAATCCGCGTTTTTGACTGTGGAACTGCGGGAATGGAAGTGATGTTTCAAGCGAGAGGAAGTAAAAAATTAATTATTCTTGATGCTAGTTGCACAGGTTCAGAAGCAGGTGCTATATTTAAAGTCCCAGGGAACGAATTAGAGGCACTACCCGAACCTAGTTACAACTTACATGATTTTCGTTGGGATCATGCTTTAGCTGCTGGGAGAAAGATATTTGGCGATGATTTTCCCCAAGAGGTGACAGTTTATTTAATTGAAGCTGCAAATCTGGATTTGGGGTTGGAATTAAGTCCTGTGGTTCGACGTTCTGCTGATTTAGTTTTTGCCGAACTAATTACATTTATCCAGCAGAATGTCATGGCTTAATCAACAATCTCAAATCCTAAATTCTCAAATCCTCAATTAAATCAGATCCAATCACGATAAACTGGTAATTCATCTACCCTCATTTCAAAAGGTACAGTTTGATGATCAGGTGGACAAATACGAATTTTGGCACTGCTAACAATGCCAGAAAGAACATTGGCCATGGGAACAATTTGTTGCAAAATTTGCCAGTTAGTAACTTGGTCAGGACATTCAATTACTAAAGTCAAAATACTAGCGTGAGTTGTGGTATACCAACGACAATTAGACAACAAATTATGAATAATGCGATCGCATCCTTCATAAAAGTATTTACTAATTGAATGTTCCAATTGTTGCCTAAGCATAATATCTGCTGATGTTGGCTGTATAGGATGTTTATCATCAGCATGGAATTGAGATTCTTTTTTCGTCATTTCCCGTTATTTTCCTATTTATTTACCAATTGCCATTGCGTACAATACGTCCTTATTGGTTTCTAGAAAGTCTTGGGTTTCATCATCATAAAAAGCACCAATCCCACTAGAATCTATTTGCCAATAATTGCTAAATAAATACACACTCTTTTCAACAAATCCGGCTAATTGCACAGCGGTTTGATAACTCAAATAATTGGACAAAAAAAACAAAGTTACAGCACAATCTCTAGCTATAGCTTGATTGATACACAAATAACCTATTTTTTGCCTAAAGTTACCCGCTTGAATGAGATGTGTATTTTTATAGAACCCTGGTGAAATTCCCTCGATATCATGCACCACTGAGTAAATTTCTATTTACTCAAAATTCTCTGTTAGTAATAAACTCCTGGTTCTCAAATCACAAATCTGCATTGAGAATAAGTTTATCAAAATCAAAACATAGTCGTATGTTTTTTTCGTGAAGATATGCTAAAGCAGCGATAGCACCTAAATGGTGTCCGCTGTCTAACAAACAATATCTACAACTCCTGTTTTGATATTTCCAGCTACACCTATGATAAACACAACTAACTAAAAAGATGAATCCGTTGATACATTTATTTGGTATAATATAATTTTCTCAAGAACCAATTAAATGAGCGAGTTTTAGAGAAAATAACGATAATACGCACCTACCTAATAAAATAGTGATATAATCAGAATCAGAGTAAATAATTTTCTTGATAATAGTATGTCCGTCAACGTAATCAAAGAACATATTGAAATCACTCCTGGTATTTGTGGAGGAAAACCTCGTATTGCTGGACATCGTATTCGAGTTCAGGATATTGTGATTTGGCATGAACAAATGGGAATGTCTCCTGATGAAATTCTCTACCATTATCCTAGTATTACCTTATCTGATGTCTATGCTGCTTTAGCATACTATCATGATCATCGGGAGGAAATTAGGAAACAAATATCAGAATCAGAGAATTTGATTCAAGAAATACAAGCGCAAACTCCTTCAATTTTACAACAAAAGCTGAAAAAACGCAATGATAGAGAGAATTAAATTTCATTGAGATGAAAGTGTAAGTAATGCAATTGCATTAGGTTTGCGTCGTCGAGGAATTAATGTTACTACAACTTCAGAAGCCGGATTAATTGGTGTATCAGACAGAGAACAAATTGCTTTTTCTTTATCTGAAAACCGGATCTTAATTACTCATGATGATGATTTTGTCATCCTTCATCGTA
>LJOT01000294.1 GCA_001672075.1 Anabaena sp. CRKS33 | reverse complement strand
TTATCAAGAAGCACTGCAAAATATAGAAATTATTATGCAGGAATGGATAGAAACTGCTCAAGAGTTAGGTCGAAAAATTCCTGAACCTACACAGCGTTTAATGTCTGCTTAATTGATGCTTTTGGGGATGTGGGGAATGCGTAAGCGTTGCGCTGCTGCAAGCAGTTCGCTGTTTGGGGATGGTACGATATTCGTACCTTAGTGATTGCTTTTTGATAGAGAAAGATTTAGGTTAGTTACAATAAATCCATCAATTCTTAATTGTGCTGCTATTTCTGCTATATCTGGAGAAAGTTCTATAACCTTTAAAATTTCCTCATCCTCAAAGAGGATATCACGATACTATTGAGATAATATTATATCTCCACCTCGCAAAGGATAAACTAATACTTCCAGTAAAGTGACAACAGATGTAATTACCTTAAATTCACGATTATTTAATGCTCTGAAAAACAGCCTTACCCTTTCTATATATTCAGGATTTTGCTCAATAAAGTAAATCAGTGGTGCAGTATCTAAAGCCACAGTTTGTCCCTGTAATTGTTCTATCCATTGCATTTTCCACGTTCCTGATTAACATATTCTTGAGCATCAATACCTTGCCAAATTTCCTTACCTAAACCTTCTAAATCTAGGATACTACGCTTTTTTGATTTATCTATAACGCGATTACGAACCACTGATATTAATTCAGCTACTAATTTAAGTTGTTCTTCAGCAGTTAAATTTTTAGCTTGCTGTAGCAATTCTTGATAATTAGACATACATTTTTTTGCTTAAAAGTACCACTGAATTATATCATAATTTTATATTATGACAGTGTGCGTAAGCGTTGCACTGCTGCAAGCAGTTCGCTTTTTGGGGATGTTGATCTAATAAATTTCTCTACGATGACCAATTCTAATGATAATGATTAATTGTTCTTCTATATCTAACTCATACATAACTCGATAATCACCCACTCTTAACTTATAAAAACCTGACCATTGACCTGTAAGAGATAGAGGAGTTATCTGCTCAAAATTGACACTTAACCATTGAATTTTATTCAGAATCCGCAGACGCACAACCTGATCTAAATTATCTAAATCAGTGATAGACTCTGATTCAAAACTTACAGAATAACTCATTTAACGTTCTATCCCGTACCTTTTATAAACTTCGGCTAGAGGAATAGTAGGTCTTCCTTCTTGACGTTTACGCCGGATTTCCAATAAACTCTGCTTAAATGATTCTTTAATTTCCTTATCCTCATCAGGATCACCGAAGTATTCATCTAGCATTTCATCTACAGTAGTACGGATTAGGTTTTGTAACTGTTCCGCCGTCATTTCTTTAATTTGCATAATTGCTTTAAAAAGTGAACTATAGCAATGATTATACCAGTTAAGAGAAAATATTGCGATAGCGAAGCGCGATCTAGGAATCGCTGTTTGGGGGTGAGGGGATGCGTAAGCGTTGCGCTGCTGCAAGCAGTTCGCTTTTTGGTACTGTAATTATAGAATCAGCACTATAATGATAGATATGTATGTCAGCCAAAGATGTTTTTCATGAAGTTGTCAAAATAGCCTTGCAAAAAGATGGTTGGGAAATTACAAATGATCCATTGAAATGAAGTCAAAAGTTTTTAGAAAGATCGTCTGCTATTTCGGAATTTCACACAGCATTAGGACAATTTATTAATTATCGAGGTGCATTGAAAAGATTACAACCGGAGCGTGTTTTATATTTAGCAGTACCTTTAACAACTTACAAAACATTTTTTCAACTTGACTTTCCCAAAGAGATGATTTTAGAAAATAGTGTAAAAATGGTAATTTATGATGTAGAGGAAGAGGTGATTTTTCAATGGATAAATTAACTCAATACCGTCAAATAGTTCAAGAAATATTAAAAGAATATGGTGAAGCACAACCAGCTTACGGCAATATAGAAGTTGAGACGATTTTTGATACAGAACGTGATCATTATCAAATAGTTCATGTTGGTTGGGAAGGTCAAAATTGGGTACATAGTTGTATCATTCATATTGATATTAAAGGTGGTAAAATTTGGCTGCAATGGAATGGGACAGAGGATGATATTGCTGCTAATTTAGTAGCTGCGGGAGTGAGTAAAGAGGATATTGTGTTAGGTTTTCAGTCTCCTTTTATGAGGAAGTTTACAGAATATGCTGTGGGTTAATTATTTAAGGAATATTAATTATGAATAATTGGCAAAATATTACTGATGAGAGATTAGCAAGACCAATACATCCAGGTGAAGTAATTGCAGATATCTTAGATGATTTAGAGGTTAATTATCACGATTTTGCCGAAGTTTTAGGAATATCTTATCAAACAATTCAAGAAATTATTAATGGTGAAAAATCCATTACAGTAGATATTGCTATTCGTCTGGGTAAAGTTTTAGGTAATGGACTGAGATTGTGGTTAAATCTTCAGCAAAAGGTTGATGTTTGGGATGCTTTGCAAAGTCATCAGGAAGAATATCATAAAGTTATGACATTAGTGTAGAAGAAATATGGATTTTATCACTCTCTATCTACCTTCATTAATTAAAATAACTGATGATCAATTCTTTGAAATGTGCCAAATCAATGAATTAATTTCTTTCCATACTGAATGGGTTTCCAAAGGTCATTATCCATCTATTTACAGGGATAATGACCTTAATCTGTTAAAAGCTAATAGCCTAAAACCCTTATTATACCCTACCAGAAATTCTCATCTTAATCTTTCTTACTTAGTTAAACCATCATATCTGTTTGGGTCTTTTTTCTCCTTTTTGTCCTTGGGATCTTTCTTAGGCTTTTTAGCTTCTTTATTACCTTTCTTTTCCTTAGACATTAGTTTCACCCAGTTAGGTTTACCGGTCAAAGCCACCACATTCTGCTATTAGTAAATCAGGGTGTAGCTTACCTGACATCCTTTGAAAACAGTAAGGGAAGCATTGCACATTTACGCTACTAATTACTATGGTACATTATTATTTGGTTTTGTGATGAATTTGATTAACTATGATACAAAACTTTAAACACCTTGTCACCATATCTAATTGAGATTCTAATTTATAGATTCCCTTTTGTTCTTTTGATTCATTATACCAGTATAATCATATTTTATAACTGATGAGGTAATAATTAAATGACTCCAGTAGATATTCTGATTCTTTCCAATGGACCAGGGGAGGTAACAACCTGGGTACGTCCTGTTGTCAAAGCATTGAGACAACAATTAGGACATGATATTTCTCAAGTCAGAATTTCTGTAATCTTATCACCTTGTCCTCATGCTAGTGGTAAAGAAACTGCTATAGCTTTGGGTTATTCGGAGGTTGATAGAGTTCAAGCACCAGAACATTTTTGGCAATTTTTACTGTGGGGAAAAACCGCCGAAAATTGGCAATGGAGAAATCAAGGTGTGGTTATATTTTTAGGTGGTGATCAAATTTTTCCCGTTATTATTGGTAAAAAGTTAGGATATAAAACAGTAGTTTATGCGGAATGGGAAGCACGTTGGCACAATTTTATAGATAAATTTGCCATTATGAAAGCACAAGTTGCGAAAAATGTTTCTTCTAAATATGCAGATAAATTTACGGTAATTGGTGATTTAATGTTAGAAGCAGCAGAGAATGAAATCACATCTAAAATTGAAAATCTCCAATCTCAAATTAACATTATTGGACTTTTACCAGGTTCAAAATCAGCCAAATTAACCCAAGGTGTACCTTTAACTTTAGCTATTGCTGAATATATTCACAGTCAATTACCCCAGACAAAGTTTTTTATTCCTGTTGCACCAACTTTAGATTTACCAACTTTAGCCAGTTTTGCTAATCCTGAAAAGAACCCATTTACAAAAGCATTTAATTTTCAAGGTGCTGATTTAATAGATAATCATTTCCTAACTTCTACAGGTTTAACAGTAGAATTAAAACAAGAAAATCCCGCTTATCATTTATTATCTCAATGTTCCATTTGTTTAACTACCGTTGGTGCAAATACCGCAGAATTAGGAGCGTTAGCAGTACCCATGATTGTATTATTACCCATGCAACAATTAGATGCAATGCGTTCTTGGGATGGTTTACCAGGAATATTAGCAAATTTACCGATATTAGGCTCTTTCTTTGCTAAAATAATTAATTGGTGGATGTCAAAAAATAAGGGTTTATTAGCTTGGCCAAATATTTGGGCCCAAGCAGAAATTGTACCAGAATTAGTAGGTAAATTGCAACCAGAGGAAGTGGGAGAAATGGTTTTAGATTTGTTAAAAAATCCAGAGAAGTTAGAGGCTATTCGTCATAAATTACGCAGTGTGAGGGGTGAAGGTGGGGCTGCGGAAAAGTTGGCAATTTTGGTCAAAAAAGAGTTATTATAGATTTATATAAAACTAACATTTTTTCAAATATGAAAGCACCTGATAGCATTATTAAACTTGTTGAACATTTTCAGTCTTCGATAGAATTGTATCGTGCAGGGGGAATTAATGAAACACAAACCAGAATTGAATTTATTAATCCTTTCTTTGCTGCTTTA
>LJOT01000571.1 GCA_001672075.1 Anabaena sp. CRKS33 | reverse complement strand
AATAGCTCCTTTAATTAGGTTTTGGACGATTTCAACGTCGGGAGAATCAGATTTAATTTGTACTTGTAACATAAGGTTTACTTTTTGTCGTTACTAATTAATTGTAGCATTTATCTGATAGCGTGGCGCAAGCTATAGGAGGATTTCCAGGATGAGGGATCTACAGCAGTTTCCGATATTATGAAGTACAGATATTAATGATAAAACTTTTGTGGTGCGGGCATCTTGCCCGCACAAGGTATACCTCACTCAAGCTGAACTTGCTGTATTTGCAGATGAGGTTGCTAATTTGACGGTGATTAATTGATGAGCGATCGCTTGTGTCCCCGCTAAATTGCCATGCTGCTGCACATCAACTTACCCAACTACTAGAAGCTTACGGGATGTGATTGATGAGTGTTTAAAGGTAAGTTCGGTTGTGCTATTGCTTAACCCAACCTACAAATTACTCCTGTGTTTCTTCCTCAGTAAAAACAGGAGGCCATAATTCAGAAATAGGCAATTCCCAACCTGGTAAAAGTTCAGGTAAAGTTAAAATATCATTGTTTCTAAAAACAATTGGTTCACCTAATGTGCGATAAACTGTAGCAGTTTCTTCATCAGGATCAATTAAAATTCCTACCACAGCACCCAAATTAATAAAATTGAGAATCTTCTTTTTTAAAGTCTTAATTCTATCACTTTGAGATTTAATTTCTACTACTAAATCTGGTACAAGTTCACCAAAATAGCGGGGACTTTGACGCAACCTTGTAGCACGGACAAAGGAAACATCGGGAGCAGTTAAATTACTATCAGGTAAAATAAAACCACCAGCAGAATCAAATACTCTTCCTAAGCGACGGGGATAAACCCAGTTAGCTAATACTCGACTAAAAAGAATACCAATTTCACTTGAAACAATATCCGACGGTCCCACAATAGAAATGCTCCCATTTTCTAATTCTACATCATAATCTAAACCTGCATCATTGATAGCAGTTTGCAGTTTTTCTACATCTTTAATAGTCATCATTGGCATAATTTTGGACTCCTGAAAGATAAGATATAGTTGATTAATATTTTATATTTTATATGAATTTTCATCGAATAAAAACCCATTCATGGGATTTTTCTCACTTCGTAGTGATTCCCCATCAACTTTGCTGCAAATTGAATACAAGCATAAATATCTTCTCGTTGTAGAGAGGGGTACTCTTCCAGAAT
>LJOT01000293.1 GCA_001672075.1 Anabaena sp. CRKS33 | reverse complement strand
CTAAAACTACCCCAAAAATTAATGCTGCTTGGTTCAGGAGAACTAGGCAAAGAATTTGTAATTGCTGCTCAACGTTTAGGTAATTATGTGATTGCTGTTGACAGATATGCTAATGCTCCTGCTATGCAGGTAGCTGATTGTGCAGAAGTTATTTCTATGCTGAGTGCTGATGATTTAGAAGCAGTAATAAATAAACATCAGCCTGATTTTATCATTCCCGAAATTGAAGCTATTAGAACCGAAAAATTACAGGAATTTGAAAAAAGAGGAATTACAGTTATTCCCACAGCAGCGGCCACTAACTACACCATGAACCGCGACAGAATTAGGGAATTAGCCCACAAAGAACTAGGAATTAGAACTGCTAAATATGGTTATGCAGTTACTTTAGAAGAATTAATTACTATTTCTGAAGAAATTGGTTTTCCTAATGTTGTTAAACCTGTGATGTCTTCTTCTGGAAAAGGTCAATCTGTAGTTAATGATAGAACTGAAGTAGAAAAGGCTTGGCATTATGCTATTTCTAATTCTCGTGGTGATAGTCAAAAGGTAATTGTCGAGGAATTTATTAATTTTGAAATTGAAATTACCTTATTAACAATTAAACAATGGGACGCACCCACAATTTTCTGTGATCCCATTGGCCACCGTCAAGAAAGAGGAGATTATCAAGAATCTTGGCAACCCGCAGCTATTTCTGAAGCTAAAATATTAGCATCTCAAGAAATTGCCAAAAAAGTGACTGATGCTTTGGGTGGTGCGGGAATTTTTGGGGTGGAATTTTTCATCACTCAAGAGGAAGTTATTTTTTCCGAACTTTCTCCCAGACCCCATGATACAGGAATGGTGACATTAATTTCCCAGAATTTGAATGAATTTGAATTACATCTGCGAGCGATTTTAGGTTTACCAATTCCCCACATTGAACAGTTAGGATTCTCTGCAAGTGCGGTGATTTTAGCTTCAGAAAAATCTGATTCTATTGCTTTTACTGGTGTAGCTGAAGCTTTAGCAGAAAAAGATGTAGATATTAAGTTATTTGGCAAACCTACTGCTCATCCTTATCGTCGCATGGGAGTGGCCTTAGCGAAAGGTGGGGATATTCAGGAAGCGAGAGAAAAGGCCACAAAAGCAGCTAGTCAGGTGAAAATAAGTAAATAGCATTTTGTCAATAGTAAAAGTCCTGAACGAATGAGTATTATATTTTACACTCAATCGTCAGGACTATGATTTTGAGATAAATTTACAAGAATCTAACAGTGATGAAAGTTGAAGGAATGGGAAAAAATTCCCCTGGTGTCAATCTTTGGTACTATTATTACCGAATTTATGCAACATTATTCATCACCTGGTAAAGCAGTTTCTTGACAAGATTATTTTTTGGGTGAAATCAGCATCATCATATTTCGTCCTTCTTTCTTTGGTGCTTGCTGTAGTTCACCAAAAGGCTCTAAATCCGTAGCCATACGCTTAAGCAAGGTTTCTGCCAAGTCACTGTGTTGAATTTCCCGACCTCGGAACATTACAGTAGCCTTAACTTTATCGCCATCTTTGAGGAAGCGTTCGGCTTGCTTGACGCGCACATTATAGTCGTGTTCTTCTATTTTGTAGCGCATTTTTACCTCTTTCACATCAGCCGTGTGCTGCTTCTTCCGGGCTTCCCGCGCCTTCTTTTCTTGCTCAAACTTATATTTCCCATAGTCCATAATTCGACATACCGGCGGGTCAGCTTTATCACTGATTAGCACCAAGTCCAATTCCTTCTCTTCGGCTAATTGTATGGCCTCTTGGGGAGTTATAATTCCCAGTTGTGCGCCATCAGTGTCAATTACCCGAATTTTCGGGAAGCGAATGCGTTCGTTAATTTGGGGCAGATCACGAGTTCTTTTTTTCTCAATCACAGGCATTATGATTAGTGGCAGCTCTTTAGTTAAGAATTTGGGTTGGTCTTGATTTAGTTAGCTTGGTTGAATATGCCGATTAAGGCAAAATACAAGAGTAACTCAGAATTGAAAAATTAGTATCCATCTCTAGTGTAGCTAATTCATACACTAGTTGGAAGTCTCAACATATTTGTTATTCTATTGCTATAGAAAACTTGACAAAACTCGTTCAAAACTTTCTTTAAGTGCTGAACTTTAGGGAAGTTTGATCAAGTATTTGACTATTTAGTTTTGCTATAATTCCACTAAATTAATTTCAATTACATGATTAACACCAATAACTATTATTACAGTTTATATTCATAAATACTTAGAAACCTAAGATATCCAGAAGATGCTTCTAGCATAACAAAATTAGGTATACATTGCAAATAATCAAATATAATTTAACATATTAGGAACAAGAAACAAGGTTAATAATTGCTTAATCACAAAAGAGGGAAAAGTGACGACTGCGATACATTGGCAGCAACGGGTTGGTAATCAAAGAGACTGGGTATGGCGGGGTTGGCAAACTCGTTATACTTATATTCGTCCTGTCAAAGATCATCTAGGACAAACACCATTGATTTTACTACATGGCTTTGGTGCTTCCATTGGTCATTGGCGGCATAATTTAGAGGTGTTAGGTCAACACAATACAGTTTATGCTCTGGACATGATTGGATTTGGCGCATCGGAAAAAGCTGCAACTAATTACAATGTGGAATTATGGGTAGAACAAGTTTACGACTTTTGGAAAACCTTTATCGCTCAACCAGTTGTTTTAGTGGGTAATTCCATAGGTTCACTGATTTCTCTAGTGGCAGCGGCTACCCATACTGACATGGTAAAGGGTATTGTGATGATCAGTTTACCAGATCCCAGCTTAGAACAAGAAATGATCCCGACTGCTCTCAAACCTGTGGTTAGGGGTATTAAAAGTATATTTACCTCCAGATTAATATTAAAACCGATATTTTATTTTGTGCGTCGTCCTAGCGTGCTGCGGCGTTGGGCAAGTTTAGCCTATGCTCATCCTGAAGCGATTAGTGATGAACTGATAGAAATTTTAGCAGGACCACCCCAAGACCGAGGATCTGCCCGTGCTTTTAGAGCTTTATTTAAGGCAACAACAGGAGCTAATTTTAGTCCTAGTGTCAAGAAAATTTTACCAAACTTAACAATTCCCATGTTGTTAATTTGGGGGAAAAAAGATCGATTTGTTCCCCCAAAACTAGCGGATCAATTTCTGCGCTACAATGAGAAACTAGAACTAGTATATCTGGAAGATGTGGGTCATTGTCCCCATGATGAATCACCAGAACAGGTTAACGAAGAAATTTTAGATTGGATAGGTAGAATGGGTGATTAATTTCTTGAGTAACCATGGAAAGTCATTGAATATTGACTTCTGTAGTATCAATATCCGTACTTCCATCAACACCATGAGCGATAGAGACCATTTTAGTGAGAATATCCTGACTGGGAACTTTACCTTTTAATACCACAGTGCTACCTGTTTGAGCAACCCAGAGAGTGTTAATATCATCAAGGTCAGGATCTTGATCAAATGCTAATGCTACGCGCTTTGCTAAACCGCTTTGGTCATATTCTCCGTTTAATCCTATCCGTTCTGGAGGGGTTGTTTGTGTATTAGCATCAGTTCTGGGATTAACTTGAGCGCTTTCCGATTGTTCTAAGCCAAAAAGTCTTTGTAACCAACCCATAAATACTGATCTCCTATCATTATTCACTTCTGATAATAATATAAGTTCTTAAAAGTAGATATATTTAACTAACAAAATTTTGGACAAAATCCACTAGTAGTTAGATTTCTAGACAACTTTTCCAAAAGAACTGAATGATTGGAACTATTAAGTATAAAATAAGAATTAAGACCGACAATTCAGCGTGGTAGAAATTCGCTTCGCACTCATGAGTGCCGGTCTGCGTTCATGCCATGCTTTTTTAGTTGCCGATGAAACATACGCTGTCAGTTATAGTTGAAGATGAAGCGGGAGTTCTATCTCGCATTGCTAGTTTATTTGCACGTCGGGGTTTTAATATTGAAAGCCTTGCTGTCGGTCCTGCGGAGCAAGGAGGAGTATCGCGGATTACAATGGTTGTGCCTGGTGATGATCGCATCATCGAACAACTTACCAAGCAACTGTATAAGTTAGTTAATGTTCTCAAAGTGCAAGATATTACAGAAATACCTTGCGTAGAAAGAGAATTGATGCTTCTCAAGGTAAATGCTAATAGCAGTAATCGTTCAGAAATAATTGAATTATCTCAGATTTTCCGGGCGCGAATTGTTGATGTGGCTGAAGATTCTTTGACTTTAGAAGTTGTGGGTGATCCTGGTAAAATGGTAGCAATAGTTCAAGTACTACAAAAATTTGGACTGAGGGAAATTGCCCGCACGGGTAAAATTTCTCTAACTCGTGAATCAGGTGTAAATACTGAATTACTGAAGTCTTTACAGGTAAAAGTCTAGGGTGATTAAACGCGGATTAAACTTATAGTTGACAATCAAAGTTTCCCGTCCAATTAAGCAGCAGATATGGTGTAGATACTATGTCTGCTGCTATTATTTTGCTATTATTTTGATTTAATCA
>LJOT01000570.1 GCA_001672075.1 Anabaena sp. CRKS33 | reverse complement strand
AAGGTTCGGTAAACGGGGGCGCGATATTGAATGGGATGTGTGTCTATGACAGCAAGCATAAGTAATTATGTTTTTAGTGTAAGATATATTGATTTTTAACTTCCGTGTTTAACTCCAACTAACATATCTGACCCCTGAGTTAAAATTGAATCCAATGGTTTACCACCTTTAACAAAATCACTTAATGTCCAAATTGTATATCCAAAATCTATCAATACTCTTTGCGAGTCACCAATGTTACCTTCGGGTTTTCTCGCTTCTGCCCAATCACAAAACTCAAACAAGATAATAGGGGCATTAGGTGAATTTAACAATTTTTCAGCACCTTGAAATACAGATGATTCATATCCTTCTACATCAATTTTTATGAAATTAACTTTATCTATTTTCTCATCCTTAAGAATACTATCTATAGTTTTAGTTTTTATCTGAATAGGAGAACTATGAAATTGTGGAGCAAGAGAACCCATACCAAACTTATCCATAGGTGCTTCATAAAACGGAACTGTGTCATTATCCCGTTCGGTAGCAGCTAACTGTAAAGTTTTGACATTATTGAGTCCATTAACTTCTATATTCTGTTGGAGATATGGAAATATTTTAGGTGATGCTTCAACTGCAATTACTCGACCATTTTGTTCAAGAAATTTAGCAGCAGTAATCGTAAAAACACCTATATTAGCACCGATATCTAAAAAAACGGCATCTTTAGGTAGTTTTTGTAACATTAATTGAATTGAATCTGGTTCATAAATTCCATCAATTAAGAGAGCAAAACCAACAGGCTCTTGTAGACTAGGAATAATGTATTGGCAGCCATCATAAGTTGATAAACTTATATTTTTTGTTTCTAACGACTTGCCTAAAATAAATCTAGCTAGTCTATATTTTCCCTTAAATTTAGGTAAAAAGCGAAATATAGGGGCAATAAGCTCAAGCTTAATTTTTGTTGAATAATTCATTATCTTCACAATTGATTTTTAACTACCTCAAACTGAGTCTCATAATTCCACTCATTTAAAATCCTTTGTCTACCCCGTTCCCCCATTGCTTTCATTTCTAGAGGATGTTCCAAATACCAGCGGATAACATCAGCAATGCTATTAACATCTTCAGGATTACAGGATAATCCATAACCGGGTTCAACATACATTTGTTGCCAGTCTGGCAAATCTGACACTACTAAAGGTAAACCACAAGCTAGGTA
>LJOT01000042.1 GCA_001672075.1 Anabaena sp. CRKS33 | reverse complement strand
AGAAACATGGGTTCCGTGGCCATCAACATCACTGGGGTTGTTGTCATTATAAGCAAAGTCCCAGCCGCGAATATCGTCTATATATCCGTTATTGTCATTATCAATGCCATCATTGGCGATTTCTCCTGGATTAGTCCAAATATTGCCTACTAGATCAGGGTGGTTATAATCAACTCCTGTATCAATCACTCCTATGACCAGGTTGGGATTGCCTGTTTCGATATCCCAAGCTTCAGGAGCGTCAATATCTGCGTCTGGAGTACCGCCATTTTGACCTGTGTTATGTAGTCCCCATAGTTGACCAAAGCCTGGGTCATTGGGGAATGTGGCTGCTTTGGTGACAATATAATCTGGCTCGATGTACTTGAATGTGGGATTATTTCTATATGTAGCTATGGCAGTTTCTACAGAGGTTTTTCCAGATAATGTCCATATTTGCGCCCCTGTCAGATTAATGGTCTCTGTCTTGACCACTCCCAAGGTGTTTTTAATCTCATTGGCTTGGGTAGTATTGATTCCGTCCTTGAATTTAACAATCAGTTTATTACTGGCATAAGCTGGTTGCTTAGTTGGATATTTTCCTACGGTATCTTGACTATTTCCGTTTGAGATGATTGGTGCAATTTCTAGGGCTGGAGATGCTTCAATTAATCCAGTAGTGTATTCTAATACCCAGTCTCCACCTGATGCAGTATTACCAGTCAAGTCATCAGATGCAGCTACATCTGCCCCAGTCAACTGACTAATTTGCTGGACAAAAGTTTTACCTGCTGAACCCTGAGCAACATTGGAACCATACAACAGAATATCTCCTGTGGCGGTGAGAGATTGACCCCACTGCTGCAATTGTGATGTGTAACTGCTGAGGTTTGCGGAGTTGAGGACGGTTGAACCAAGTGACAAACTGCCTTCTGACCCTTGAGAAATAATCTGAACGCTATCAATGTTTGTGAGTCCTGATAAATTCTGAGTAATTTGCTGAATACCGTCTTGGTTGCCGTTGAGAAGAAACAACAGTGTACCAGGTTTAACTTGATCAACTAGATTTTCATAATCTTGAACATTGGAATCAATGAAAACGACCGTTTTAGTAGAGCTTGGCATAAAGATAACCTTCCTTTATGAAATACCTGATTTTTCTAATTTACCCGATGCTTTACTAACTTCCGTACTGACTTTATCTAACTTAATATGACTTCATCTGACTTGAGAGGTAATTTTGACACCAAAAAACAAAACAACTATTGTCATCTATCTTGAGATAGATTTTTATGACACAGTTATGATGATTTTTATGAAAATATGTTACTCATAACGTCTAAAATTGAGGTGGATTATTACTTTCTCTATCTAAATTATTTATAATATGCTGAAGTCAATTAAGGTAAGCAATGATCGTATTCAACAGGTTAATATGGCACTTGGAGTTAATGGCTATCCCAGTCAAAGAGCTTTAGCTTATGATACCGGATTGTCTTTAGCTACAATTAGCAATTTCCTGACTGGTAAACCTGTTAGTTATACAAGCTTTGAAGAACTTTGTCGCAAATTAAATCTAGATTGGCAAGAAATTACTACCAGTATTGAAGTAATATCTACCCCCCATCGCATACGCACAAATACGCAAAAAAAACCAAATTCAAATCAATTCCTAGACTGGGGAACTGCAATTGATATTTCAGAATTTTACGGGTATAGTCAAGAACTGACACAATTACAGTCATGGATTTTACAAGATGGTTGTCGCTTACTAGGATTATTCGGTATGGGTGGAGTTGGAAAAACAACTTTAGCTACTCAACTAGCAAAACAAATTCAAGATCAATTTGATTACATTTTTTGGCGTTCAGTGCCTACTGTTCTATCCTTTGATGAGATGATCACTGATATGCTATCCTTGGTGTCCAATTATAAAGAAAACAAACCCAATATTAATCGAGTTATCCATTATTTGCGTGCTTATCGTTGTCTGATTATCTTGGATCACTTAGAAACAGATTTAGACGCATTTGATAGCAAATATAATCATTTTATCCAAATAATTGCGGAAACCAATCATCAAAGCTGTCTAATTTTCACCAGTCGAAATCAACCTGACGAAATTAGTTTACTGGAAAATTGGTTATCCTCAGTACGTTCTTTGAAGTTGTTTGGTTCTTCAGAAGCAGCGTTTTCTTTGATACAATCAAAACAACTATTGGGTACGGAAAAACAAAAATATGAATTATGTGATTTATATGGTAATAATCCTTTAAAAATTAAAATAGTTGTTAATGCTATTATAAAATTATTTAATGGTGATATTAACAAATATCTAGCACAGAATACCCTATTAGTCAGTTATCATCTTAGCAGGTTGCTAGAACAACAGTTAAATTGTCTCTGTGATATAGAAAAGCAAATCATGTACTATGTGGCAACTAATTCTCAATTAACAACAATTACTGATTTAGCAAATAAATTACCTCATATTCCTAGATGCCATTTTTGGCAAGCAATAGAGAGGCTAAATTTACGGTCTTTAATTCAGGAAAAAGCAGGTAAATATACTTTGCAACCTGTAGTTATAGAGTACATTATGGAGCAATTTAAACCAAAACCTGTATTAGAGTTGGTTAATAAAGAATTAACTTATAGTAACCCGATTTGAATCATACTTTTTGTAGTAATTTGTACTAAAATGTTATTCATGCCCTAAAAATTATCAATCGTGTCTACACAGACAAAACCCGTCTGCGTGGGTTATTTCACCAATCACGCAGTAGTAAATTATATTGCCTAGACAGGACTTAACTTCCAGACGGGTATGGAAGCCAAACTACAGTACGCCAATGCGGTTAAGAGGCCAGAAGCGAAATGTGGCGCGGCCAATGAGATTTTCACTAGGGACAAAACCCCAGTAGCGAGAATCATTACTATCATTCCGATTATCTCCCATGACGAAAAACGCGCCTTCTGGGACTTGAATTTCTGGAAATGGAAGATTTGGTGGTTCAGCGATGTAGTCTTCTATTAAAGGTTGACCGTTGAGGTAAACTAGTCCTTGGGAGATGCTAATTACTGCACCTGGTTCACCAATTACCCGTTTAATAAAGGCTTGGTTTTGAGGATATCCCCGTTTTTGTAATTCTGGTGGTGAGTTAAAAACAACAATATCACCGAGTTTGGGAGGATGAAAACGGTATGATACTTTTTCTACCACCAAGCGATCGCCTGTATGTAAAGTAGGATACATTGATGCGGAGGGAATTAAGCGTGGTTCAGCGATAAAAGTCCGAATTAAAAATGCTAAACTCAGGGCAATAGCTATTAAAACTAAATTTTCCTGCCAACCACTCCATATTTTTGCTGGTGAAGAAGTGTCTTTTATATTACTTTCGTCAGGAGTCATAGTTAATAGTTAACAGTGTAAGTAAGAGTACAAGGGAATTACAGAGAACAGAAGGGATTTTATTTTCCAATTACTCATTATCTTTTTCCTCATTACCATGATTTGATTTAGCGGTAATGACTTCTGCGGGACGGAGAACTTTTTCACCCCAATAAAATCCGCGACGGACGATTTTAGTAATTGCTTGGTCTGGGATATCTGTTCTCTCCTCCCGGTCAATAACCCGACATAAGTTAAAATCTGGTTCTGTTCCTGCTTGTAATTCTATAGGTAGAAGTTGGCGTTTTCTTAATATACCGAGAAACTTGCGATTGACTGCACTTATAGAGTTGGGTAGACGGGCTATAAATTCTGAACTCTGGTGGGGATTGTTCTCCAGATAGTATAATAGGGCTTCTAGGGCATCGGCAACTTCTAAAAGTTCTAAGAATAAATCTTCTGTTTGGGCTGTAGTTTGGTTTTGTTGTTCTTTTAAAGATTTCTGTAAGGAAACATTGTCTTTTTCAAGAGTGCTGAGTTTTTGTACGAGTAAATTTCGTAACTCTAGACTAATTAGATACTTTGGGGATGGATCAGACACGTAAAATCTCTTTAGATAGCAATGATAATGATATTGACAGGGTTAGGTTAATAGTGTTTAATTTTCCCATAAGTAGGGCAGGCAAGATGCCCACCCCATTTACCTGCTAAAAACCCTAATTTACAACTTGGCTACCGTGACTACGGGGATTATCTTGATTAGTGTCTGTTGCGACTGGGGCAGAAAATTGGGAAGTTGTGCCACGACCTTGAATGTGGGGAAGGGTAGCGCCCATAATTAAGGCCTCTAAATTACTGGCCATAATAGTGCGGGGAATATCACCAATGGTTTCAGCTATGGTTTCCCCTTGTTTATCTAAAAATACAAAGTGGGGAATGCCATCTACCCGATATTTGAGCATTTCTGGCAACCATTTGGTATTATCAACATTCAACATCACAAAATTCAGGTTTTTATCATACTGTTCTCTGAGTTTGGCCATGTCCGGTGTCATTTTTTGACAAACTGTACACCAATCAGCGTAAAATTCTACAAGAGAGGGTTTTCCATTGTTGACGGCTACTTCTAAGGGAATAGAAGTTTGATCTAATTCTGCCAGGGAAACTGAGTTAGAATCTGTCTTAAGTCCCAAAAACAGCCCAATTCCCAGCAGAGTAGCTACAATGGCAATTAGGAAGTTTCTGAGGCGGTTACTAGAATTTACAGGGGCTTGGGTACTCATAATCAATTTATTAAGACTTATTAATTCAATTCATCATCTAGTTTACTGTTTTCTCAGCTAATGAAAAAAAGAGTTACCCTGACTTTTCCTAAACGCGCAATTCAAATGCCTGTGACTTACCGACTAGCAAAGGATTTTAATGTGGCCGCGAATATTATCCGCGCCCAAGTTGCCCCTAATCAAATCGGTAAATTGGTGGTAGAATTATTGGGGGATATTGATCAGTTAGATGCAGCAATTGAATGGATGAGATCCCAACATATTCATGTTTCCCTGGGTTTAGGTGAAATTGTCATTGATGAGGATCTATGCGTTCATTGTGGCTTATGTACCGGTGTTTGTCCCACGGAAGCTCTAACTATTAATCCAGAAACGTATAAACTCGCTTTTGTGCGATCGCGTTGTATTGTGTGTGAACAATGTATTCCTACTTGTCCTGTACAGGCTATTTCAACTAATCTTTAAAGATATTTAAAGATATTTAAAGATTATGATATAGCCATTCTATGTGACTTAACGAAATTTTACCAACACAAAAAGCATAGAGAGATAAATAAACTCGCGTTGGTGAATAAAAGTATGAGTTTACCTCACGCAAAGGCGCAAAAGCGTAAAGATTAAGAATTTGAGAATAATTCGGTAATACCTATAAATTTATCTGCGTTTATTTGCGTTTATTTGCGGTTAATTTCCTGATTCTTATTTGAATGAAATTACTATATTGCTAATTGTGTTTATTTATGAAAAACTCCACAGAAACATCAATCAAAACCCTCGCGGAAACTGCATACCAAGCCATTGAAAAGCATTTTGAAAAAACTATAAAATGGGAAGAAGCAGTTAAAAAAGACGAAGATACAGAAGCAGTACATCAAATGAGAGTGGGAATGCGACGGTTAAGAACTGCTGTGAGTAGATTTGAAAAATATTTAATCTTACCAAAATTAATTAGTGATAAAAATATTGGTAAATTCGCTCGGATTTTAGGTGGTCTTAGGGATTTAGATGTCCTTAAAGAAATTTTGCAAAAAAATTACCAACCCCATTTAGTTGCTAAAGAACAGGAATTTCTAAAAACAGCTTTTACGAAATTGGATAAACAACGAAAAATTGCATTGTCTCATGTTCAGAAAATATTTAAAGATGAAAATTATAAATCTTTTAAAAATGAATGTGAATCTTGGTTAAAAAATCCCAGTTATCAAAGTTTTTCATCTGTAAAAATTTATCATGTATTACCAGATTTACTCTCACCAGAAGTTAGTCAATTTTGCTTACACCCCGGATGGTTCATTGGGACTAAAATTATTAAATCAGAAATAGTAATACCAACAAAATGGACACCAATTGAATTAGAAGAACATTTAAAAACAGCAGGAGAAACTCTTCATAGTTTGCGGAAACAAGCTAAAGGTCTCCGCTATCAAATGGAGTTATTTACAGAACTATATGGTGAGTCCTTTGCTGCTTATGTTCATGATGTTAAAAATATCCAAGAAATCTTGGGCATGATTCAAGATAATATGGTTTTACATGAGTGGTTAGAAAATATCTTCAAATCAGAACTTGATAGGGAATTACCAGGGTTAAAGACGCTATTAGCCGCAAATCGTCATCAATTATGGCAAGAATGGCAACCACTACAACAGCGTTATTTGCAAGCAGATACTAGATATAATTTACATTTGGTGGTATTACAACCTATTTTGACAGATATTAAATAGTAAGAAAAATATTAATTTATGATAAGTATGATTTGTTTGTAGTCAGGGCTTTAGCCCTAATCTTAATTTCCGCAACGTTTCAAAGAGAGAACTAAAGTTCTCACCACAATCTAAAATATTATGCCAACAGTTAAAACTGTTCCCTGTTCCCTGCCCTCACAGACAACTTTTTCAGCAAGCCCTAAATATCTAATTAACTTGTTTTCCGTAGTCTGGAAGATGTCTTATGAAGTTATCTATAAAATCGTGTATGTGTAGACTAGATAGGAAATTGAAATTATGAAAGTTAATTTGCAACTGGCCCTTAATGATGGTGCTGTAGACGCAAATCAAATCAGCACTCAACGTCAATTAGCAATTTCTGTTTCTGCCAGTGGTGAAACTATAGATCGGGCTGTACCATTGAATTTATGCCTAATTCTCGATCATAGTGGTTCAATGGGGGGAAAATCCCTGGAAACTGTGAAAACTGCGGCCTGTTTGTTGGTAGATCGTTTGAGTCCTGAAGATCGGCTCAGTGTTGTTGTTTTTGACCATCGGGCTAAGGTTTTAGTTCCCAATCAGTTAATTAAAGATCCAGAATCGATCAAAAGGCAAATTAAGCAACTCAGCGCTGAGGGGGGAACTTCTATTGATGAGGGTTTGCGTTTGGGAATTGAGGAATTGGCTAAAGGTAAACAAGATACTGTTTCTCAAGCATTTTTACTCACTGATGGAGAAAATGAACATGGTGATAATGAACGCTGTTTGAAATTTGCCCAATTAGCCGCCAGTTATAATTTAACCCTGAATACATTAGGATTTGGTGACAATTGGAATGATAAGGTTTTAGAGAAAATTGCTGATGCGGGCATGGGTACGTTGTCTTATATTCAACAACCGGATCAGGCGGTAACTGAGTTTGGGAGATTGTTCAATCGGATGCAAACAGTAGGATTGACTAACGCTTATCTGTTATTATCACTGATGCCAAATGTCCGGTTAGCAGAACTCAAACCTATTGCCCAAGTGTCTCCAGATACCATTGATTTACCAATACAAACAGAAAGTGATGGCCGATTGGGGGTGAGATTAGGTGATTTAATGACAGACGTGGAACGGGTGGTTTTAGTTAATATTTATGTGGGACAGTTGCCAGAAGGTAAACAGGCGATCGCTAATATTCAAGTTCGCTACGATAACCCCGCCCATAATAACCCCATCGGGCTACACTCTCCCAATCTACCAATTTACGCTGATGTCACCAGGGACTACCAACCAGCACTAAATCCCCAGGTAAAACAGTGGATTTTAGCCTTAGCCAAATATCGTCAAACCCAGTTAGCCGAAACGAAATTACAGCAAGGTGATCGGGCTGGCGCTGCGACGATGTTACAAACAGCCGCAAAAACTGCTTTGCAAATGGGTGATAGTCATGCTGCAACGGTTTTGCAAGTTTCAGCTACACGCTTGCAAGCTGGGGAAGTGTTATCAGAAAGCGATCGCAAAAAAACCAGAATTGTCTCAAAAACTGTTTTGCAAGATGCTTCCCCTCAATGAAAGTTAAACTAATATCGGTTTTAAATGATACTAACGTTGATGCTGCCCAAGTAAGTAATCAACGTCAACTCTCAATTTCTATTTCCGCGATTCCGGCTGGGTTTGAACAATCTTTGCCCTTAAATCTGTGCTTGATTCTCGATCAAAGTGGTTCTATGTCTGGTGAACCCATGAATACGGTGATGCAAGCCGTGGAACAATTACTGGATCAATTAAAGCCAGGCGATCGCATTTCAGTTATCGCTTTTGCTGGCACTGCGAGGGTCATTATCCCCAATCAAATCGTCAGCGATAGGAATAGTATCAAAACCCAGCTTAAAGTCAAGCTAAAGGCTGCTGGCGGTACAGTCATTGCTGAAGGTTTGTCTTTAGGGATCACAGAACTACTTAAAGGCACAAAAGGCGCTGTTTCCCAAGCTTTCCTACTGACAGATGGCCATGGGGATAAGGGGCTACAAATCTGGAAATGGCAAATTGGACCCAATGACAATAAACGTTGTTTACAACTAGCCAAAAAAGCCGCTAAACTAAATCTCACAATTAACACCCTGGGTTTTGGTGATGACTGGAATCAAAATTTACTAGAGAAAATCGCTGATGCAGGTGGTGGTACTCTAGCTTATATCGAGAATCCTGAACAAGCTGTGACCCAATTTGCCAGGTTGTTTCGTCGGGTGCAGTTAGTAGGATTAACAAGTGCCTATTTACTGCTATCTTTCGTTCCCAGCGTGCGGTTAGCAGAACTGAAACCCATAGCCCAAGTTGCCCCGGATACTATTGAGTTACCAGTAGAAACCGATGCTAATGGAACTTTGGTGTTACGGTTGGGGGATTTAATGAAAGATGTGGAACGAGTAGTGTTAGCGAATATTTATCTGGGACAATTGCCAGAAGGAAAACAGGTCATTGGCCATGTCCAAATTCGTTATGATGACCCATCTTTGAATAAACAGGGTTTACTTTCACCATTAGCACCAATATATGCTAATTTCACCAAGTCTTACGAACCCGCTCTCAATTCTCAGGTGTTACAGTCAATTTTGCTCTTAGCTAAATATCGTCAAACTCAATTGGCCGAGGCAAAATTGGCACTAGGCGACGCAAAAGGTGCAGCTACAATGTTACAAACTGCGGCTAATACCGCTTTACAAATTGGTGATAGCAGTGCAGTAACGGTGCTACAGTCCTCTGCTACTCGCTTACAAGTTGGTAAAGAACTTTCAAAAAGCGATCAGAAAAAGACGAGAATCGCATCAAAAACAGTTTTGAAAGAATAGTCTAGGGGTAGGCTCAAAAGCCTGCCCTTGAGAATATAAAAAATCAAAGGTTTTGATGCTAGTCTAAATATAGATTAATTTAGAAGATCAAAAATATCAACTTTAATGAAAATGAAGAGTTTCAAAATTCCACAACAATATCAATTCGGTATTACATTAATTATAAAAATTGATGAACCTATATTTGATCGCCTACTGAGTGCAATAACAGAAGTTCATCCCTCTATACATATAGATAATTTAGTATTGGAAATTTCTCCAAAAATAGAGGAAGTCTCTATTAATGATTTGCAAGATATTTTAAGAGCTATTCATTCAATTTACTCGCTTCGCATCCAAGGAAACCTTAAAAATACTGAAATAATTACAGGGTTAATTAATGCTGTTTCCAGTGATGACGCATTTTCACAATTATCTGCGGAAGAATTAGCACATTTTAAACAAAGACTAACTAAAATATTGGCAATTGATGGATCTATTAGTATTTCTTCTCAAGCACTAATTTTGTTACAAGAGTATGATAGTATTTTCTTAAATTCCCGGATAATTACAGATGTCAGACCCGTTTTCAAAGCAGAAAAAAAAGAAGGAATTGCTGGCGCTTTAGTAGTTCATACCTTAAAAATTGCGTATCAAGATGCAAGTGCTTCAAAAGAGTTTTATGTAGCCTTAGATTCAAGCGATGTAAAAAAGTTACAAGAACAATTATCTCAATCTCTAATAGAAGCAAAAGTCATTCAGGCTATGCTAAATAAAGCTGATGTCGTTTATTTAGATCCTAACTCTAGTTCAAAGTAAGGAGACACAATGTTGCTCATAAATTCAGAAAATCAAAATCTACTCAAAACTAATTTTTTAGCTCATACACTTGTTCAAACTGAAAAAAAATATACCGATGATTGGTCTATTCAATTTCCTAAAACATATCAAGAAAAAAACTGGCTGACAGAAGATACTAAACCATCTGATAAGTTCGGTATAGTTTCTAAATTCTACACAATAGAAAACATTCTTGCGGTCAACAGATTTTTGCAAAATCATGCAAATTTGATAGATGTTATTCTAGAAGCACATCCACAAATAAGAAAGTATTTCCCAACGGAGAAATTAAGATTAAAATTGTTTTCTGATCCTGAATCTCCTCAATGGGAGAAACTCGTACTTTCTATTTTTGCTAATCCAGAATCTGTTGATGAAGCCTTGAATCAACTAGAAGAATTTGATGAAAAATGGTGGATAGATGCTTCATCTGGTATTGCTGTAAATCTTTGTATTAATTTGGACTTTGAATGAAATTCGACTGGTTAAGTTATCTAGAGGTTGCAGAAACTTTATATAATGAAGTAATTAGTACCTCAAATCAGGCAAATAGTGCATCAATTAATGAAGCTAAAGTACGCTCTTGCATCAGTAGAGCGTATTACTCCGCTTTTTGTTTAACTAGAAACTACTTAAGAGATTTTGAAGGATATAGTAATTTAAAAACTCTTAAGTTTAGTGTACATAACTATGTAATTGAAGAATTAGGGAATAGTAAAAAACGTGACTTTAATAAGTTAAGAATCATTTTAGAGCGTTTACGAGAATACAGAGTTGAAGTTGACTATCAAGATATGGTTTCTTTTAATCTCATTTCTAAAGCGAAAATAGCTATTGTGGATGCAAAAAAAGTAGTTCAGTTATTACAGAAGTTTAGCAGTAATCAAAAACTATAGAATTTTTTAATAAAAAATTCTATAGTTTTTCTTCTTCATTATTTTAGGTATTCATCATGTTACTATTACTTATATATACTATAATCATGACTCACGCAAGTGTGACAAAAAATTATACTTTTTATAATTTTCCGTTTGTGGTAACAGGGCTTTAGCCCTAATTTTGTTTGTGTAGCCTCTCGAAGATCAGGGGGTTTTCAAAGTCGGGCGTAAATTGGAAAATCATTTCCCCAAAACCCTTTCCCCAAAACCCTTTCCCACAGGTCATTTGATTTTCTATAAAAATGATTTCTTTCTGTTTTCCTAAAGGATGACTATTACTTACGAATTTGTATTGATATTTTTGACAAATTTCAGCCAGAAAAATTTTATTTACCTAATTTTCCTGGTTTAGTTTAACTTGATCTGCCAAAAAATGTTGTCTGTCAGATGTAGGGATTTTTTTGTCAGAATCAGGATGTCCAGGATTTAAGGATTTACAGGATTATTATTTATGAATTGTTTGTGAGTTGATAACATTTTTTTGTCAGTTTACTCTTAATCCTGAAAATTATGATTCTGACAATCATTCAACTATTCCTGCTTAATTGCACTGATTAAAATTCCTAAAATCTTTTTCACATCCTTGATATAATATTCAGTTAAATCAATAGAAATAGTTTTATCTTCTAACTTCAAAAACTGCCAAATAGTGCCGATAGTTACAGCACCATAAACAATCTTAATCGCATTTTGTTTTTGTTGATTAAACAATTGAGCAGCCAACATTTCGGCTATACATTGAGCCAAACCTAATTTCAAGTTTTCATTTTTACTTTCTACCAATGTAATTACAGGTGCGCGAATAAAAAGCTGTTCTTTAGAAAGACTAATTAGGAAATCACAAAAACCATTTAAACCTTGTTGATTATCAACATTAAAATCTACTCCCGAAAATAAACTGATTTCATTATTTAACTTTCTTCTTACTTCGAGTAAAATTGGACTAATTATCATCTCAGAACGGGCTTTTTCAGTATTAATTGAAACAGCTAAATCAACATTCTCCTTGAGGATTGTTGTTAGTAAATTACTAGGTTCTTCCTCTGGTATATCTCCAAATAATCCTGATACTTCATTTAATGTCAATTCAAATTTTTGGATAATTTCACTTAATTTAAAATCACTGTAAGCCATCTTTATCTACCTTGTTACTTTTAATAATTAGTTGGGAGAAAAAGTTTATTTTTACAATTGATTACTTCTCAGGTAGAAAAAGCCTGTCTTCTAGCTTTTCTGTGAGCTTTTTGTTCTTGGGTCTACTGAATTTCGGGAAATACTCGACCACGACGGACAACCCTTTGCGGTGTAGATTCTGTCATGATTAATCACCTGATTAAAGTTTGTTGTCTATTTTAACCTAAAAAACGCCAATAAAGAAGATCAATGGGTTGACATTTGCTTTTAAATTTGTTATGATGAAATTGATAAGGAAGAACTATCTTATTATAAATTAGTAGGCATAAAAAAATACCCACTCAGTTTTACTACTGGTGGGCATTAATTAAGTCAGAGCAGCCTCACTCTGACCCTAGTAAAACTACTTACTTTCAGTGAAATCAGCATCAATGACATCATCACCAGAGGGAGCAGAACCACCACCGGGGGATTGAGCGCCAGCAGCGCCAGCATCACCACCAGCTTGTTGGTAGATATTACTACCAATAGCAAACAGAGCCTGTTGCAATTCCGGTGTTAATTTCTGGATTTGAGCATCATCTTCCTTGGCTATAGCGTCCCGAACTTCTTTAACTAAACCCTCAACCTTAGTCTTATCAGCAGCGGGGACTTTATCACCCAATTCTTGTAACTGCTTTTCTGCTTGATAAGCTAAAGTATCGGCTTGGTTTTTGCGTTCAATTTTTTCACGGCGCTCCTTATCAGAAGAAGCATTTTTCTCAGCTTCTCTGACCATGCGTTCTACATCATTCTTGTCAAGAGTAGAAGCACCTGTTATACTAATAGATTGTTCCTTACCAGTACCCTTATCCTTAGCCGCAACATTGAGAATACCGTTAGCGTCAATATCAAAAGTAACTTCAATTTGGGGAATACCACGGGGAGCAGGAGGAATACCATCCAAACGGAAAGTACCTAAACTCTTGTTATCATTAGCAAATTCTCTCTCACCTTGGAGAACGTGAATTTCCACGTTGGTTTGTCCGTCTACAGCAGTAGAGAACACTTCTGATTTTTTGGTGGGAATTGTAGTGTTACGAGGGATAATCTTAGTCATGACACCGCCCAAGGTTTCCACACCCAAAGATAATGGTGTTACATCCAACAACAATATACCCGTAACATCACCTGCTAAAACCCCCGCTTGAATAGCAGCACCAACAGCTACCACCTCATCAGGGTTAACGCTTTGGTTAGGATCTTTACCTAAAACCCGCTTCACCACATCCTGAACAGCAGGAATCCGAGTAGAACCACCAACAAGAACAACTTCGTCAATATTGCTTTTATTTAATTTCGCGTCTCTGAGAGCATTTTCCACAGGAATGCGGCAACGGTCAATTAAATCAGAACAGAGTTCTTCAAAAGTGGCACGAGTCAGAGTTGTATCTAAATGCTTTGGTCCATCCTGGGTTGCGGTGATAAATGGTAGGTTAATTTCTGCCTGGGTAACGCTAGAAAGTTCAATTTTAGCTTTTTCTGCCGCTTCCGTCAAACGTTGTAAAGCTTGTTTGTCCTTACGCAGGTCAATACCTTCATCCTTTTTGAACTTTTCTGCCAGAAAATCAACGATTTTTTTATCAAAGTCGTCACCACCTAAGTGAGTATCACCAGAGGTTGATAATACCTCAAATACACCATCACCTACTTCCAGTACAGATACGTCAAAAGTACCACCACCCAAGTCAAATACTAGGATAGTTTCATTGCTCTTCTTATCAAAACCATAAGCTAGAGAAGCAGCAGTAGGTTCATTGATAATCCGTAATACCTCAATACCAGCGATTTTACCAGCGTCCTTGGTGGCTTGACGTTGGGAGTCATTGAAATAAGCGGGAACGGTAATTACTGCTTGGGTAACAGTTTCTCCCAGGTACTTACTAGCATCTTCCACTAATTTGCGGAGAACCTTGGCGGAGATTTCTTCAGGAGCAAATTGTTTACTAGCGCCAGGAGAATCTACTTTAACGTTACCACCGCTACTGAGAACCTTATAGGAAACTTCTGTAGCTTCATTAGTGATTTCGTCATAACGACGACCAATAAAGCGTTTTACAGAATAAAAGGTATTTTCGGGGTTCATTACCGCTTGACGTTTAGCGATTTGACCGACTAAATTATCACCATTTTTGGCAAAGGCAACTACGGAGGGTGTTGTTCTAAAACCTTCCGCATTAGCGATAACAGTGGGTTTACCACCTTCCATTACTGCCACACAGGAGTTAGTCGTACCTAAATCAATTCCAACTACTTTTGCCATTTTGGTTTTTTACTCCGTATAAAATTACTAAATGAACTCAGAGAGAATATAAAATTGCATTAACTAACTGTCAATAACAAACCGATTCAAATTTCCCAACTTTGTACGCATAATGTATTGCTCCGAAGAGCCTCCCATTTCTGGGGTAATGTTAGCTTCGTCAATGTTTTAAGAGCTTGTTAGGCTTGCAACACTGTTTCTGTTACCTTGAAACTGTTTAATCACAAGCGACAGAGCAGGGAACTAGCTACGCATTCGCCCGGTGTCGTGACTCAAAAAACGTAGTCAGTGAAGACTTAGACTGGTCAGTACAGCTTGCTTGATTACTTTTGCAAGCTCAGTCCCTTTAGGGCTGGGTTACTGACATAAACTCAGTGGTAGCCATTCCATGAAGGGTGGTTTACCGAACCGTCAAGGGAACGGTGAATTTTAAATTATATATGTGTCTAGTGATCTCATGAATTAATGTGCGTTCACATTGACTAATGTATGAGAATTAATACTTTCAGGAATTGGGGTGAACCGTAACTTTATAGTCGTATTTGCCGTCAAGCCCTCTGGGGAGTTAAAAATTAAGAATTAAAGAGAGAAAATTATACCCCTCAATCTGTATTCAGGGGTGGTAATTGGTAATTAAGTAGGTTGGCGTGAAAAATTGTCGTTATGACAAGGGAACAGGTGACAGGTGACAGGGAACAGGTGACAGGTGACAGGTGACAGGGAACAGGGAACAGGTGACAGGTGACAGGTTTTGGGCAACTTTACTTTTCGTGGCTTATGTCGGTTTTTTCCGTTCACCTACTTACCTGATTTTATGAAGTGGGTATAGCAGGGCGTTCTCCCTTCTGAAACCTCAACCATGCCTGTTGTAAATCAGCAGGAGCAGGATTATTGGCATCATAAATGACAATTACATTAGTTAGAGGTCCGCCAGGAGGAACTAAAATACTATTTTTAGTGGCTAAGGCTCTAGAAGCCCCACCATCTAAATTCATGGCTTCATAACAACCTATGGCTTTCATTGCTTCCGCTTCTTCCGGCAAAGAGAGGGGGATTTCAAAGTTCGCTAAAATAAGCTTTGTACCGTCTTTGGTAAAACCAATGGCTGTTCGACTGCTATTACCCAACACAGAGGGATCTTTAAAACCTTCAATTTTGGGGTTGAGCCAAATTTCCCCTTGTCGCAGTAGTCTCGGTCCACCAGTTAGGGAAAACCAATGTTTATTCCATTCTGGTCTACCGTCCGCTCTGGCTGTGACTATTTCCGGTTTGTTGCCAATTCCTAACCCCAGAGTAGTACCAAAGTTTTCCCAAGGACGGTATTTGAGAAATTTTCCCCCTGCTACCATGTTACCCATAACTGTTTTTTGGGGATTTTTGGCGGAAAATGTGCCGTTGGCTACTACTGTAGCCCCATAACGCAGCACTAATTTATCAAATTCTTCATCACCACTGGTTTTTTGAATTGTGTTAGCAAAGCTGGCATTTTTGGCTAAACCCATTGTGATTAAGTTTTGTGGGTCTGTGAGGTCAACTATGGTCTGATAAAAAGGGATACCATTAATTTGACTTTTATTGACCTGTACAGCTTGGCCGTAACTGGGTAATGTGATTGTTAGTCCCTGTGCTAAGGTTGCTCCACTCAGAAATAAAAAGGATCTACGGCTGATTTTAGTAATTGGCATAATTGATTTTTATTAACTCTGATTTCTTTCTTCTTTCTTCTCGTTTCTGACTCCTGACTCCTATATTTTATGAATAATTGCTATATCATTTTTCACAAGCCATTCGGAGTCCTGAGCCAATTTACTCAAGAAAGTCCTCAACATATCACTCTCAAACAGTATATAGATGTTCCCGACGTTTATCCTGTGGGGCGTTTGGACTGGGATAGTGAAGGACTACTGTTGTTAACAAATGATGGACAGTTACAGCATCGTCTCGCTCATCCCCGCTTTGGTCATAAACGTACCTATTGGGCGCAGGTGGAACGCATTCCTACCTTAGATGCAATTAATCAGTTACAAACTGGAGTGAAAATTCAAGATTATCGCACTGCCCCCGCCCAAGTTAGGTTATTGTTAGAAGAACCATCGGTGACACAACGCATTCCCCCCATTAGATTTCGTAAAAGTGTTCCCACGGCTTGGCTGGAAATTACCCTCACTGAAGGCAAAAACCGCCAAGTTCGTCGCATGACGGCCGCTGTGGGTTTTCCAACTTTGCGATTGATTCGGGTGAGTATTGCTAATATTCAATTACATGATTTAGCACCAGGACAATGGCGAGAACTTACTCCCACAGAACTCACTAGGCTTAATTATGCACCGGAAAAGTAAATTAATCTACTGTAATACTCAATACCTTCGCTATTTTTTTATAGGTTGGGTTGAGCAAGGCCAGACCTAACAAATCCCTTGGGTTATGCTTTAGGCACCCTACGTGAACCTACTTTAACCCAATCTATACATTATTTATCAATGCCAATTGATTCCTGAAACAGGAAAATCAAGGAACTTCTATGATGCTGATTTGCCCCCAGTGTACATTTCCCAACTCTGATCATAATAAATTCTGTCAAAATTGTGGCACTTCCCTAACTGCTAAAATCCGTCTTGATGCCAATGATAATGTGGTCTTAGATACAAATTATTTTTGTGAAGCGGATATACGCTTAAGGGATATTGAGTCTGAGCAGATGCAAACTCTGACACATTTGGAAACTACTTGTTCTCTGTTGTCTATGTCAGAAATATCCACGGATACGGTGGAAGTATCGTCTGGAGAAAATCCTGATTCTTCCCTGACTATCTTGCAATTAAACTTAGACCATGAAACGGAAGACAGAATTATCAGTGATCAGATTACAAATATACCGTTATCCCCGCCGTTAATTAGTTGGGAATATGCGGCATATACTGATACTGGTCGTCAGCGAGATCACAATGAAGACTATTTTGCTATTGATAGCAAAGTTCACAAACAAGAATTACCAGAAGGTGCTATTCTCACAAAGACGGGTTTATATATTCTCTGTGATGGTATGGGTGGTCATGCAGGAGGTGACGTGGCCAGTAAATTGGCTGTGAACACTATCCGTAAATACTTTCAAGAAACCTGGACTAGTGGGGAATTACCTAACCAGGAAAGTATTAAAGAGGCAGTTTATTTAGCTAACCAAGCCATTTATGACCTGAATCAACAACAAGCCCGTTCGGGAATGGGGCGCATGGGTACTACTTTGGTAATGTTGTTACTTGAGGATCATCAAGCAGCAATTGCCCATGTGGGAGATAGTCGTCTTTATTGCTTAACTCACAAGGAAGGACTAGTACAACTAACTATAGATCATGAAGTCGGTCAACGGGAAATTTCTAGAGGTGTAGAACCAACTATAGCTTATGGGCGCGCTGATGCTTACCAACTTACCCAAGCTCTTGGACCCCGTGATCAAGATTTCCTCCATCCCGATGTATCTTTTTTTGATATTCATGAAGATATGCTGCTGCTGTTGGTATCAGATGGTTTATCAGATAATGAATGCTTAGAAACTCATTGGCAAACCCATCTTCAACCTTTATTGAGTGATGATAGTGACTTAGAAATGGGTATTCAAGATTTAATTGCGTTGGGCAATGAATATAATGGTCATGATAACATTACGGCTATACTTGTACGCATAAAAGTCGGTCTATCTCAACCCGGTTTGTGATCAATTTAGTTTTTCGTTCTGAGGTTTTAGGTTGTATTGTGATTACTTTGACTCTATTAGAAAAAATCACAAAAACACCGCTCCAGCAGTGGTCTTTTGAGGATTCTACCGTCATTCGCATTGGTCGGGCGGTGGATAATCACATTGTCTTGAGTGATAATTCTGTTTCTCGATATCATTTAGAACTAAGATTTATTACTAATGCCAAAGGAGACAATTGGGAAATCATTAGTCAAGGCACTAATGGCACTTTCCTGAATGGTAGTTTAATTACCAAGTCTATACTCACAGATAATTCTCTCCTGCAATTGGCGATAGGTGGTCCTTTAATCCAGGTGCAAATTCAGAAATTATCTCCCCTAATTACTCCCCCTTTATCGTCCCCTGCAGGGGAAATTAATCAGGTTATAAAACCCCTATCTTCCGCTTCCGGTTGTACCCATGAGGGAAATGATCCGGGAAATGTATTTTGTGTTCATTGTGGCCAACCCATTTTCGTACAAAAGACTATTCGCCATTATCAAATCATACGTACTTTGGGAAAAGGTGGCATGGGTACTACCTATTTAGCTTGGGATGCTACAGGTCATACTACTAATGTAACACAATTGCTGGTATTAAAAGAAATGAATGCTGATATGGCAAAAATTCCCAAAGCACGAGAGTTATTTGAAAGAGAGGCAAGTATTCTCAAATACCTTAATCATGAGGGAGTTCCTAAGTATTATGATTTTTTTGTGGAAGATGGTAAAAAATACTTGGCCATGGAATTAATTCACGGACAAGATTTAGAAAAACGGATTTCGTTAACCGGACCTGTGACACTTCAACAAGCGATCGCCTGGATGGTACAAACTTGTGATATTCTAGATTATCTTCATGGCCAAGAACCGCCACTAATTCACAGGGATATTAAACCAGCTAATTTAATGGTGCGAGGTAGTAATAATAGTATTGTGGTTTTGGATTTTGGCGCTGTCAAGGAAATTGGTACAAAACCGGGGACAAGAATCGGCGCTGTAGGTTATTGCGCCCCTGAACAGGAACGCGGACAACCTCTTACCCAATCTGATTTATATGCTATTGGTCCAACGCTAATTTTTTTATTAACTGGGGAAAATCCTTTAAAATTCTATCGTCAACAGGGGCGAAATTTTCGCTTTGATGTTAAGGGTATACCTGCCATTACTAATCAGTTAAGACAGGTCCTTGAATGCGTTACCGAATCTTTACCTGCCCGTCGTTATCATACCGCACAAGAGTTAGCTCAGGCATTAAAATCAGTCAGCAGATAAAAGAATTTGGTTAGCGGTGAGGTTCAATTTAGGGAAAACTTGTGAAATTACTTGATCATTGTCTCTAAACTGCTTTATTTGATACTCATCACCTGTTAAAGAACAAACTGATACAGTCGGATGCTTTCGTGTTTTCCTAATGGCGGGTTAATCTCGATAATTTCACCATCATGCAGTTCATAAAATCCGCCTTCTGGTTTCCATTTAATAAACTCCTCAAAGCTGACTAACTTGGTTTTTGGTAAGGCTTGAACCATAATTTATCTGCCTTCATCAAGATGCCTGAGTGTGTTAAGATACTGAATTGTCTATTTTCATTGTGCTAAATCTATAATAGAATTATGGCAGAACTTCACCCACCATTAAACCCATTAAAGCAATAACAATGAGATACAATCCCATTGCTATGCTAGGATTACGGGTATTTACGCCAGTCTGTACTACAGAGAAATAACTGGTATACAATAAATATTTATTCGTCGTCCCATGTTTCTACCGCTAATAAATCGCCAATTGGATCTTGAGTGCTAAATCCAAAGTCTAACAACTCTTGTTTCCAATATTGCCACTCATCGCCATAAAGTAAGGCAATTTTCCAAATTTTATCATCGGACTTGATAATATTGGATTCTATGAGTGATTGCACGTTGTGTTGCAATTTCACCATTGGGTGAATTACTTGCTGAATCATAACCTTGGTATATTTCAGATTTTTGTGTGTAAATGCTTGATTAAAACAGCTTTCTGTTAGCAATTATTACCTGTGCGTGGAGCAATTATGGTTTTGGCAAAGCTAGTTCTAACTTTTTTATTGTACCATAACTGATGAAGTGTAAATTGCTTGAGAATTCGGTTTTGTACGGTAATTACTACCACTAAAAGCCAATTAGGCAAGCAGTAGTGACGATATGCAGTCTACAAGGTTTTTAGTCCTGTGATAGTTATCATAACGCAGTTAGAGAAGATTGACACGAATTTTTCAAATTTAGTTGTGAGATAAATGTTTTGTGTGAAAAATAGTTAACCAAGTTGTTCATCTTTGCGGCGGTCAGGCTGCATATATTTTGTTTATTTTGATTCTTAACACATTACAACATATCTATGGGATAATGGCAAGTGTTTTAGATATAGTTGTTTTTAGAATTGTACCAAAAGTTGCCTTTCCCTGAAAGAACCTGTTGGGGTAAGGCCTCTGGCGCTGAGTACGTCCACAGAATTAGGGTCGGAAGCTTGATGATCTGATAAACTTAGCTTCAATTTACCTTCAATATTTTTTGAGCAGAAAGACGATGAAAATCAATAATCATAAATTAGCAGCTAAAAATATTAATACCAGGTTTTTAGGGCAAAACTTGGGAAATAAGGGAAAAAAATGGATTACAGCCTGTGGTGTAATCGTTTTCATGCTGAGTGGTTGCACCAGCTTTAAGCAAACATCCTCACAAATTCAACCTAATAATGCTCAAACGCAAAATCACACCGTACCCAGAACAGAAATTGCTCCTCCTCCGATCTTTTCCTCCTCTGGAGATCCTAACTTTGTCGTTAAAGTAGTGCAAAAAACCGGTAATGCTGTGGTTCGCATTGATTCAACTAGAACCGTCACTACTCAAGTTCCTGACGAATTTTCTGATCCCTTTTTTCGCGGCTTTTTTGGTAATGTAATTCCATCACAACCCAGATCAAGAGTCGAAAGAGGTAGCGGTTCTGGGTTTATAATTAATTCATCTGGACAAATTCTCACCAATTCTCATGTTGTAGACGGTGCTGATTTAGTTACAGTTACTCTTAAAGATGGCCGAACTTTTAAAGGTAAAGTATTAGGAGAAGATCCAGTCACGGATGTGGCAGTTATTCAAATTGATGCGAATAAATTACCCACCCTAGCATTAGGTAAATCTGACACCTTACAACCAGGAGAAGCTGTGATTGCTATTGGTAATCCCTTGGGTTTAAATAATACTGTCACCTCTGGGATTATTAGCGCCACAGACCGTTCTAGTAGTGATATTGGTGCGAGTGATAAGCGCGTTGATTATCTACAAACAGACGCAGCAATTAACCCCGGAAACTCCGGTGGACCATTATTAAATGCCCGTGGTGAAGTTATTGGCATGAATACAGCAATTATTCAAGGCGCTCAGGGTTTAGGATTTGCCATTCCTATTAATACAGTCCAAAAAATTGCCCAAGAATTAATTGCTAAAGGTAGAGTTGATCATCCATATTTGGGAATACAAATGGTAACACTCACACCGGAAGTCAAGGAAAAAATAACTACCAGATTTGGCGATAAAATCAATTTAGCCGCAAATCAAGGAATTTTATTAGTTAGAATTGTTCCCAACTCACCCGCAGCTATTGCTGGACTAAGGCCAGGAGATGTGATTAAAAGTATTAATAATCAACCAGTTTTGAAAGTTGATGAGGTGCAAAAATTAGTAGAAAATAGTAAAATTGGTATTCCTTTACAAGTGCAAGTAGAGCGTAATGGCAGAATTTTTCAAGTTTTAGTTAAACCCGCACCTTTACCAGTGAACAAGGAATAAAATTCCTTAAAAACTGTCAGAATCAGGATGTCCAAAATTAAAATCAGATGACGCGCTTTATACATGATCAATTTGCAAAACAATATCTAACAGAACTATTAACACCTTACGGACAAGTAGAAACCAGTAAAGATATTACCGCAGA
>LJOT01000292.1 GCA_001672075.1 Anabaena sp. CRKS33 | reverse complement strand
TGGGGTTCTTGTATCTCACTCAATTGAGAACCGCTATAGCAAATATGATCATGAATACCATTTTCTGATACGTAATCTAAATTGAAACCTATACACAAAGCCAGTTTTACTCTTGGATGGGTGCATTCCCTGATCCACTAGGACTCCTGCTGTATCAATTACTGTAAATCAAATTCATAGCTTTAACTTTAATTTCTTCTTCATCAATTTTTTGTTTAAGTTCATTATCTGTGTATATACCCTCAAAAGCTTCCAATGCTGCTTTTTTAATAGCAGTATCAAAAGCATCAGTTAAAATTTCTTGTAACTCCTCTTCATTAGCATAGAACCCACCAGATTTTTTCCGCTTATTGACTTTCTTGATTTCTTTGCTGCTATTATAAATCGAAAACTCCCAAGAGCGAGTGCTACGTTTTTCTGCTTCTTGTTTAATTAAGTGTAGTAATAAAATTACTGCATAGCTATATATCTTAGCTAATTTATCTTCCCTTGACATTTCTTCAAGCTGACTGACAATTTCTAAGGCTTGATCATATTCTTGTTTTTCAATTAATTCCCGTAATAATAATAGTTCTTCCATAAGATACTCATCCTAACTATTATTGATATTTTATCAATTTGACATACTCATCTACCTACAGCGATTTCCAATCATATTATTCAAGTGCATACTGCTATAGAAGTTAACATAGTTAGTATCTCAATACCTTGTCCATTTTTTGGAGGTCGGGTTAAGCGACAGCGCAACCCGAGGCATTTGTTGGGTTATGGCTATCGCCACACTTCGTGAACGTGCCTCAACCCAACCTACAAATCAAGACTTTTTTCAATTTGGACAAGGTATTGTATCTAATTACAGTTTTTTCGTGATAGCAACAGCCAGTATACCGGGTTTATTAGATGGTATCATCTTGGACGATTTTAGGAGGGTAAAATTACTAAAAAATTAGGCGTTGCTGATTTTAGGGATTATGACGGTTATCGTTTGGATGCGATACAATCGAGGGCGGGGAAACCCTTACATTTACCATCATTTTCACGACATTTCTGATTTCGCTCACACCTTCTCTGCACTTTGGCCTAGCGATCGCCTTCAACATCAACAGTTTCAGATCCCCGACTTCTGAGAGAAGTCGGGGATCTGATTTTCTTATTTTATTTATAGAGTGAAGGTTAAAGAATTTCCCCAAGGACTAATTTGAGATTTCATAAATTAGCGATCGCTTTCAAGATAAACGGCGATTATCTTGTAACCAATTTTCCAACTCTGACATATTTTGAATATCCAATAATGCCTCTCCTAAATCTCTAGAAATTAATTTCCTGTTCTGCTAGTAACTAGCTTAATTGAGCTAATTCTACTGATTTATTTCGGATTGGACTCTAACTCTGACTTAATTAAACTCACAAATACACTAATAATTTTTTCTGGTTGATTGATATAATACTCATCTAAATCAACTACCACTAGATTACCAGTTAATTGTAAGAACATCCATTGATTACCATTGGTAACACAACCATAAATATTTTCAATATTATTTCCCTCCGATTGATTTAATTGAGCAGCAGCAATCATTTCGGCAATACATTGAGCGAATCCTTGTTTAAGATTATCATTTTTCGCCTCCACTAAAGCAATCACGGGAGATGTTACATATAACTGTTGAGATGATAGACTGATTAAGAAATCGCAAAATCCATTTAAACCTTGCTCAATATTAACATTAAAATCAATTCCTGAGAATAAACTAATTTTATTATCTAATAATCTTCTTACTTCAATTAAAACGGGGGCAATAATCATTTCTGATTTGGCTTTCTCTGTACTAATTGCTTGAGCTAAGGGAATATTATTTTGTAAGTATTTGATAAAAAAAGCATCAACTGTTAACTGGTCGAAAGCGGTGAAAACATTTGTTCTTTCTTCAATATTAATGCCAAAAATTTTAGTGATTCTTTCTAGAGAAAAGTCACTATAAGCCATTTTTTATAACCTTAATTTTTCCTACAAATTAATTTCTTGTTCTGCTATTAACTGTTAACTGTTGTAGTTTAGCTAATTCTGCACGTTAATAACTGTATCTGACTAGAAATCTCCTAAATCACGATAACATATTTTAACCACCTAATTGCTGACAATAGCTGCGATGTCTTTCTGAGTTAATTTCAGCTTGCAAAATCTCTAAAACCTTAGCCAAATTACCTTTTAACATATCATCAACCGATAAAACTAAACCGGGAAAGATGCGACTTGCTATTAACCCTAGATCATTTAGGGGCAATTTAACATACTCACCTGCTTCTAAGATAAACCAGTCTATTTCTTGGTCATAAACTCGCCAAACAATGTATTCTTTAACTCCGTGACGACGATAAATTGTTAGCTTGTTATACAAATCGTATGATACGGTAGAACCGGAAATTTCCACGATTAATTCTGGTGGTCCTTCTACATAATCATCTTCACTAATGCGAGATTGTCCTCCTAATTCTGTTTTTATTCTTAATAAAGCATCCGGCTGAGGTTCATTATCTAAATCTAATCTGACTGTGGCATTATCTGCTAATTCTAATCCCGGTGTATTAGCTGCATAAGACCCTAACCATGTCATTAAGTAACTGTGGGGTAAACCGTGACTTCTGTATCTTAACGCTGCCGCGATGTAAACAACTCCATCAATTAATTCTGCCTTTTTTTGCGGTGGCATGAATTGATAACGGCGTTCAAATTCTAAACGGTTTAGGCGATCGCCGTTCTCTAATGGTGGAATAATAGAATTTAACAAAGATATTACCTCACGCAAAGCTCCAATGTCTAAAATTCATACCTGGTTTCAGCAACGCCAGTGTAAATATTAATGCTTGGATTCATGTTTGGATTCATGTTTGGTTGACACAAACCCCTATAAATTAATTCCTTGTTCTGCTATTGACTGTCTTAGTTTAGCTAATTCTGCTTCTGCTAAATCAGCCCTTTGAGATTCTTGTTTTGCCCTTTGAGATTCTTGTTTTGCCCTTTGGGATTCTTGTTTTGCCCTTTGGGATTCTTGTTTTGCTATTTGCATTGCTTGGTTGGCTTTGAGTATTTCGTTTTTGGCGGCTTCTTGGGGGGTGGGGATGATAGTGCCTTCTAAGGAGAAGTAACGCAATTGGCCATTGTCAATACCCAGGAAAAAGCCCAGGGCTTCACTCCATAACCATCCTTGGGGGTTGGGCGTTATGGAGCGATATTTATTAAACTCTAGTCTAAAGCCTGCAAATTCTAAGGTTTCGGGTGAAAAGTAAAAGTATTCAGGGGTATGAAATCTCTCTGCGTATAAGTTTAGTTTGGTGGTGCGATCTACATTAGCGGTGGAGTCGGACAGTAATTCAATAATCAGGTCGGGATAACGTCCGTCTTCTTCCCACACCACCCAGGAGTTGCGTGGTTCTCTGGTGGTGTTTTTGACTAGGAAAAAATCTGGACCTCGAAAGTCACGATTTTTGAGTTGCTGACGACTGAAGTAAATTGTCAGGTTTGCACCAATGAAAAAATCATCTCGCTCTTGCCATGCCCATTCGAGGCAGGTGACTAGGAGTAACAATTGCATATAGTGCAGGGAGCTTTCCATTTCTGGCTCATCACTTAAAAGTTTACTGGCATCGGGCATTTGCAACTCTAGTTCGCGGGCTGTAATTGCTGTCATGGATTTGTTCTCCTGATGCTTTGGATGATTATCTATAAGTTTAGCTATTAGGATTCATAGCTGCTTGTTCCAAAAGTTGTTTGAGCCTAGCAATCTCTACTGCGGCTAAATCAGCACGTTGTTTTTCTTGTTCAGCAGGTGTCAAAATCCATTGGGAATCACGGTCATACCAACGTAGCCATTGGCGATTAATCCCTTGATAATTACCCTGCCATAGTCCTAGTCCCAACTGTGCTTTTTCTAACCAAAACCCAGTCCCTTCCACTGATAATGGCTGATAGCTTTCTCTGACTAACCCAAAGCCTTGCAATTCGTCGGTATAACGGTTAAAGACAAAGTAGTAAGGAATCCTTAAAATCTGCTCATAGACTGTCCATTTATTAGGAGGTTGACTGACTTCGCGCCAAGTATGGCCTAAGTCTTCTTTTTCTGTGCCTGGGGATAATAATTCTATGGCAACAAAAGGGTAGATTCCTTCTTGCCAGACTACATAACTCAGGCGTAGATCTTGGTCATCATAAAGCCGAGGGACTCCTAATACGGCAAACCAATCTGGGCGTTTGTACCATTGAGGATGGCGCAGATCGTAATAGAGGTTCAGGTCACTGGCGGTAAAAATATTACTGGCTTCGTAGGTGGGGGGGCGAAAGGTTTGGCGCAATAATTCAGGTTGCAGTAAATGAAATTCGTCGGGCAAACCAGGTTCCTCTGGATCTTCGCTAGGTAAATCATACATTGTCGGTAGGGTTTCGCGGGGCGATCGCGGTGGAGAGGTTTGATACATATTGTTAATTCTTCGGGAGGCGGTTTTTTAGTTTAGCGCGATCGCCTCTTGAAGAGATAGGGTTAATATGTGACATTCTCCAGCGATCGCTCGACAATTTT
>LJOT01000569.1 GCA_001672075.1 Anabaena sp. CRKS33 | reverse complement strand
TGGCGTAATTCCTCAATTTACTAACTCAATTAAGAATTTATTTGATCCTATTTAAATGAATTATCAGTGTATCTATTATATTTACCTGATATGTTATTTCCTTATCTCTATCTAATGATACTTTTAATATTTTTGATAATTTTATATGAGAAAAATTATCAGATTTATGCCCCCGAATTATCTGACAATCCGGGGACATGATTGTGATTGCGATCAATTTATCTGGTAACTAAATAAAGAGATGGGTTGGAAAAATCAAGACTAAAAATCTTGTTATTACGGGAATTTGAACCAAATAGCCCATTATCACTTGATGTCTGGTTAGTTATAACATCCTGAATGGTATTTAGCAGAAAATTAAAATCAAAACCACCCGATAAAGAGAGAATATCAGTATCTACTATTTGTTGTATTTCCTCTGAAGTTAAGTCATACAAGAATGTATTTTTATCAATAGTTTTCAAGTCAGAAATTATGAGTTTAGCCATGACATGATTTCCTAATCACAAAGTGAACAGTTGTGCAATTGTCACAAACTTGCCTTTGAATCTGTGTAACTATTAAGCTATAGCAATCGTTGATACCTAGATCCCAGACTTCAACGGAGCAATTTACAGCAGTTTCCGATATTATGAGGTACAAATATTAATGGTAAAAATATTGTGATGCCGGCATATTTTCTACCAAAAGTATACCTCATCAATAGGAATTATTTGGTAAATATTCAGATTACTAAATAGGCAGATATTTTGGAAAAGTCTATAGCAAAAATCTTGTTATCATGGAAACCAAATGGACCTTGATATGTTGTTTGAGGATTGTTCATTCCATCATAAACTGTTGATAATTGAACAGCAGGACGATTCCCTAAAGGCAGAAAAATACTACCTAATATGTGTGTAATTTGCTCGGAAGCTAAGTCAGATAAAAATGTCTTTTTTTCAAGATGTTTTAAGTCAGAAATTATGATTGTAGCCATGATATTATTTTATTATCAAAAGTGAACAGTTTGGTTAATTGCACCTTTAAATCAGGTGAAATAATTAATGATATACCCAAGCATTAACTGTCCGCGCATAGTCTATCGTATGGAATTTATTATCATGAAAATTCCCTGCTCCTTCATAAGTTGTTGATATGGTATTTAAACCATCATAAATGGTCATGACAAAAACATTAGGGGTCTCTCCCCAATTTGGATAATCACCCCAAAAT
>LJOT01000291.1 GCA_001672075.1 Anabaena sp. CRKS33 | reverse complement strand
TGGAGAGATGACCCTCTGCTCAGACTTGGTAACAAGTTTGAGTAAGGTTGCTCGTTGAAACAAGAATCCCCGTCCCTCTATAGGGCGGGGAGCGTCAAGCGATAACTATGGTAAGCTAGGCTAAGGTATTAAATTTTTGAGATTTTTATGAAAACACTGCAACCTGTCGCTGTTGACTTGTTTGCTGGATCTGGAGGCTTTGGTTTAGGTTTTAAAATAGCAGGTGTTTCTGTTCCTCTATCTATTGAAATTGATACTTGGGCCTGCGATACCCTGCGCTACAATCACCCGGAAATGACAGTAATTCAAAATGACATTCGTGACTTTAATAATATAAATAGCGTTAAAGAAATCTGTCTTTTCAAGCCTGATATTATTATTGGAGGTCCACCCTGTCAAGGTTTTAGTATTGCTGGTCCTGCTCAAAAAGATCCTAATGATCCTCGAAATACTTTATTCATTAACTTTGCTCAGTGGATAAGTTTTCTTGAGCCTAAAGCATTTGTAATGGAGAATGTTAAGGGTTTACTATCACGCAAAAATGTTGATGGTGTCAAGGTAATAGATATTATTAAGAAAACTTTTGAAGACATTGGCTATTTTGTGGAAATATGGTTACTTAATTCGGCTGAATATGGTGTCCCACAAATTAGAGAGCGTGTCTTTATTGTCGGAAATAAACTAGGTAAGAAAATAGGTATTCCTGCAAAAACACATTCTCTAGATTTATTCAATATTAATAGCTGGCAATTATCACTTGAGGAAATAAATCTACATTCTGCTATTAGTTTATGGGATGCTATATCAGATTTACCGCAACTTAAAGCCCATGAAGGGAAAGAGGAACAACCTTATATATTAGAACCTCAAAATCACTATCAAGACTGGATAAGAAATGGTAATAAAATTATCTATAATCATGTAGCAATGGAACATTCCGACAGACTTGTAGAACGTTTTAAACAAATCAAATGGGGTGAATCTAGTTCAAATGTGCCAAAAGAATATGGACCTAAACGTCGGAGTGGAAATGGTGAATTATCTGGTAAAACCTATGATCAAAATAACCGACGTTTAAATCCCTACAAACCAGCCCACACCATAGCAGCTTCTTTTTATGCAAATTTTATTCATCCTTTCCAGCATCGTAATTTAACAGCCCGTGAAGGTGCGCGTGTTCAATCTTTTCCAGATAATTATCGTTTTTTAGGTAAAAAAACTGTTGTATCTCATAAATTATTACAACGAGAAAATAGATTTAATGAAAAGTTTCTTTGCCAGTACAATCAGATAGGTAATGCTGTACCACCCCTACTTGCTAAAGCAATTGCAGTTCATCTTCAAGAAAAATTAGAGTTATGTCCACAACTGATAGAAACCCATTAGTTCACGGTTCAAATCTGGAACAAAAGGAAAATCACCGTACAAAATACAGAGATACTGAGAGTAAAAAATATCTCCAAGAGATTAGAATTGAGTATGATAAATGGCACTTAGCTAATGTTCAATTAATTGGTCCAACATCAACACCTGCTGATAATGATGATGAAATTATTTCTAAAAGAGTAGAACTTTTATTAACATATAAGGATTTTGTAGATCAACAACATTATGCTGAAAAGTTTGACTCTCGTTCTAATCTTCATTCTAGTGTATTGGAAGAATTTCTTTATTATTTGTTTAGAGATTTAGTAAAAGACTTTGGAAAAAATGCTCTAATTGGAAAGTCGCATACTTTTAAAGATATTTTCTTTGTACCTCCAAAATATTCGGAGATGTTAAAACGTCCCTATGCGCGTATTGAAAAGAAAGATCATGATTTTGTCATTGGTGCAACTATTGAAGCATCATTTGAAGCAGTTGCTCCACCAGAGGAAGAAGAAAATCTTGGTGAAATACTGACAGTTCCTAAAGAAGAATCAGAAGACTACTCAAAAGTTACAATTATAGGTAATACAGAAACTCATATTTTTGATATTCCTGTTATTGTCATTGAATGTAAAACTTATCTTGATAAAACTATGCTTGAGAGTTCATCAAGATCCGCAGAGGAATTAAAAGCAAGAAATCCCAATAGTTTATATATTGTACTAATGGAGTGGATTAAGTTAACAAGTAATGTCAATCTTCGTAAATACAAAATCGATCAGATTTATGTACTGCGTCAACAGAAAAATACTGACCGAGAATTTAGGTATGAAGAAACTTATGTGAAAAATCCTATTAATCCAACTGTAACTCAACATTTATTCTATAAAGTTCGGAAGCATTTAACAATGGATTGGACTGGAGGAATTGAATATGGGATACAGCGCGGTTGGTTAATTGAAGAATAGTTTTTTTGTTAGGCTGTAACCTTTCCAATAATCCACCCTCCAAATTTTATTCAACTCCCCTACAAACAACAACTAATAGCCAATTCCGCATTTTTCACTAACGTCTCCTGATCCAGACTCAAAACCGGATATTGAGGAGTTACCTGCAATAACTTTTCCACCCTCTCCCGCGCTGCTTCCACCACTGCTATATCCAAACTACCATTATTTAAACTAGCAGAAAAATCCTCAGCTATTTTATATGTCCGTTCTAAAGAAGAGGAATTGATATTGCGAGAAATGATAAACAAATCACAACCAGCATCAAAAGCCCACGCTACCGTTCCCGTTTTCATAAACATTTCTGATACAGCTTTCATATCTAAATCATCGGAAACTATCACACCTTGAAAACCTAACTCTTTTCGTAAAATATCATTTAAAATAATTTTAGATAAGGTTGCTGGCACTTGTGGATCTATTTGCGGAAACAAAATATGTGCTGTCATGATTAATGGAATTTGTGCCTGAATTAATGTTTGAAAAGGAATCAATTCCCGGTTTCGCAAATCTTCCCGACTCAAATTTAATCTTGGTAATTCTAAATGGGAATCTGTGTTAGTATCTCCATGGCCAGGAAAGTGTTTAGCACAACCTAAAATCCCCTCTTCTCGCAATCCTTGGTAATATTCCCGCGCACTTTGACTAGCAGTTTCTGGTGTAATTCCAAACGCACGGGGTCCAATAATTGGGTTTTGAGGATTTGAGAAAATATCCGCAACCGGAGACCAAGAAAGATTAATTCCCAGAGATTTTAATTCTAATGCTGTGGCTTTAGCAACTTCAAAAGCGTGAGATTGTAATAAATAAGCATGAGGGAAACGAGTAATGGGTAAAGGGGTTCGCACTACTCGGCCACCTTCATGATCTAAAGTAGTAAACATCAAATCACGTTCGGTATATTGACGAATTTCATCAATGAGGTTTTTAAACTTTTCTAACCAAACTGGATATGGTACACCGTCGAGGAAATTTTTCCCGAAAAAGATGACACCAATGGGTTTTAATTCATTTAATACCCGTTTATCATCATCATTTAAAGTAGTTCCAGAAATACCCAAAATTAAATGATTACCAAAGCTTGGTGATGATTGAAATATTGACATAATTAGTTTGATTAGTTGTTTTGCAGCTAAACTCGATAACAGTATCTAAATTCAAATTAATTACCAAAGTTATCTATAGGAAAAGTTCCTAATATTTCATCAACTCCTGCACCTCTAGTTACTTCTCCATTAGATTTCCAATCATTATTTGAATCTACGAGTATTTCTCCCGCTTGGTAATAACATTGTAGTTGTATAGATTTCTGATCTTCTGAGATTAATAAGTTGAAGTTTCCGCTGTTTGTGGCACATTGAAATTGAGCTTTTTTAATTTCAGTTCCATATTTTTGTTGTAGATATTTAGTATAAGGTGTATTGTTGGGTAATGGTGTGAGAAATTTGCTTTCGTTTCCTGGTATTGGTAATGCACCTAAACTTGATCCATAGCGATCGCCATTTTCTTGTTTTTTAGCTTCCCAACAGGAAAAATACACTTTTTTATATTCTGGATAAGTTGCTAAACTAATAATTTGATTTCCCCTACATCCTTTTGTATATTTTTTGGTATATTCTGGATAGAGATCGCTCAATTGTTTAAATAATACTTCACATTTTTGTTTTCCACAATTACCTTTAATTATCGGTTTTTTAGTAATCCTTGCTAAGGCAATTTCTGAGTTAACTAATAATGCAATAACGGGTAGAAGTGGGATTAATTTTGTCAATTTCATAGTTTTCCATAACTTAATTTTTTCTGATTTTATACTCAAATTTCATGTTTGTCAACATTTCTGTAGATATCCGATTTTGGGAAGAAGTCGGATATCTAAGAATGATTTTTACTGAAACTGAGAAACCAATATCTCGCTTTTTGCATTAGCCAGATCTTGAGTTGTTAGTGACAATGGTTTCAAGGTCATTTGTGGCGCATTTTGTTGTAAAACCACGGCTTGATAAGCTACGACTCCAGTATATTCACTATCGAGACAACGAGCCGCTGTTCGAGATAAATCCAGGCTTCTGGGTGCAATGTAAGGACCACGATCATTAACACGCACAACTACGGATTTATTATTTTCTAAGTTTGTAACTTTTAAGTATGTATTAAAAGGTAGAGTACGATGGGCAACTGTGAAATCATCTTGATTATATATTTCACCATTTGCTGTT
>LJOT01000041.1 GCA_001672075.1 Anabaena sp. CRKS33 | reverse complement strand
TCAACCTGATTCTTTCATAAAACCAGATTTACCAACTACTTCACCAGCAGATGAAAACCCTCAACCTGATTCTTTCATAAAACCAGATTTACCAACCACTTCACCAGAAGCGAAAAATCCTGAACCTACTACTGTCTTAACTTCTCAAGTATTAACAGCACCAGTGCTAGGAGATACACCACCTGAACTCAGTTCCGTCTTAACTGATAATTTATCAACAAGACGACCCCCAGCACCAAAATTAAGACGGGAAATAACACCTAAACAACAAACAACTCCGAGACAACAAAGACAACGAACATCTCCCAACTGGTCAGAGTTACAGATAGGTTTTTTCTTGATTTCCTTGTATACAGTGGTTTCATCTCTTTACAACGTGGCCATTAAGGCGATCTTCTTTACGGGTTATAATTCTAACTCCTTGGGAAGATTGGAAACACAGCAGTTGATCTTGCCTACATTGGGTAATATTTTCTTAATTTTAATGCTACGTTTATTAGTGGTTGTGCCATTAATGTTAATGCTGTCGCCTATATTACATCCCTCTATTTGGCAAGACCTAGAAAATTTATTTGCTTCCTTGCGGGGGAAAGCAATTCCTAGCCAGAACAACACTAAACAGGCTTTATTTTTATCAGTAATTAGTGGTTTATTGTTATTTATATCACAGGTACTTATTTATCTGGCTATTGGTGAAGTAACCACATCCATGGCGATCGCTCTTTTCTTTATCTATCCGGTTATGAGTGTTTTTCTGGCGTGGTTTTTGTTTCAGGAGCGTCCTAATTTACTGATCACTGGTGCAATGGCGGCAATTTTCGCCGGTGAATTGTTGGTTTTAGGTGGTCAAGTAGTGATGAAAAATACCTCATTAGGCAGCGCTACAGCCATTCTCTCCGGGATAGTATTTGCAATTTACGTTATTGTTACTAGAATATGCGCCACTAAACTCAAATTACATCCCGTGTCTTTGACAGTAATTAACTTTACTACCATGTTGTTAACAAGCCTGGTGTGCTTAATCATACCTCTGCCAAATAACTTAGGGTTAGTAATTAACTCATCTAATATACTTGAACTGGTTTTAAGTGCTTTTATATTAGGTGTTTTAACCTTGTGCGGTTACTTATTCAATAATTTTGGCATTCGTAAACTAGGCACTCCTCTCTCCTCTTTAATTGGGGCTACAGTCCCCATTGTCACGGTAATTTTTGCCGGTTTAATGCTGCAAGAATCCCTAGATATTATCCAAGTCATGGGAGTTATATTAGTTACTGTTGGTGCTGCCTGTATTAGTTGGCGAAAAACGCCAAATCAGCCACAACCTTCTAAATAGTCAGTTGTCAGTGACTACTGGTAATGGGAAGATTCCTATTCCCTATTACCTGTCTCCCCTTGAGAACTAATTTAGACGTTGATAAATGAGTATCAAAAGTCATAAGCAAAAAAGGCATGGAAAAATTTTTGGCAAAATATATAGATATTTAAGAAAGAGAAAGTTATACTGGGTTCTAATAGGAAAAATGCAAATCATTCTACTTTCCCCCCTCCTCCCCATGACCCTGCATCTCAAAACCCTGGATATCTAAAGTTTCCGAGTCATTCCAGAGGGAGGGGTTAGTCAGTCTGAGGCGAAAAATTGCCAATTTACACCCTGCACATTTACTACCTAAAAATTTCCGAGTCAACCCATAATTTTAGGTTTGCAGTTGAGAGATCATTTTTTCAAAATGGGTGTATAATCAGTAATTTAATTTGAACATCATACTTGTAACCGAGCCATTAAATCGTCTGTAGAATATGACCAACGACATAGATCTGATTAAGCGTCTTGGACCTAGTGCTATGGATCAGATCATGCTTTACCTAGCCTTCAGCGCCATGCGTACAGGTGGACACAGGCATGGAGCATTTTTAGATGCAGCCGCAACAGCAGCCAAGTGTGCAATTTACATGACCTATTTAGAGCAGGGACAAAACCTGCGAATGACCGGACATTTGCACCACCTTGAGCCAAAGCGAGTTAAAATCATTGTCGAAGAAGTAAGACAAGCTTTAACTGAGGGCAAACTGCTAAAAATGCTGGGTTCCCAAGAACCTCGCTATCTGATTCAACTTCCTTATGTCTGGATGGAAAAATATCCTTGGCAACCAGGAAGATCCCGTGTTCCTGGTACGAGTCTAACCAGCGAAGAGAAAAAACAAATTGAGCAAAAGCTACCGAAAAATCTTCCTGATGCTAAGTTAGTTACCTCATTTGAATTTATGGAGTTAATTGATTTTCTTCATAAGCGATCGCAGGAGGACTTACCCCCTAATCACCAAATGCCCTTGAGTGAAGCATTAGCAGAACATATCAAGCGTCGGCTATTGTATTCAGGAACGGTAACACGCATTGATTCTCCCTGGGGTATGCCCTTCTATGCTCTAACTCGTCCCTTTTATTCTCCTGCTGATGATCAAGAGCGCACATACACGATGGTAGAGGATACAGCCCGATATTTCCGCATGATGAAATATTGGGCAGATCGGAAACCAAACACGATGCGGGCTGTAGAAGAACTGGATATTCCGGCTGATCAAATCGAGCAAGCAATAGACGAATTAGACGAAGTTATTCGTTCTTGGGGCGATAAATATCACCAGGAGGGCGGAGTGCCAATGATCTTACAAATGGTTTTTGGTAATAAGGATGATGAATAGAGGACACTATTTTGATCTTGCGGTGGCACATTTACCAAGACTACAGTGATAAATCTGTTTATCCATGGCCAGTGATGGGTTTGCTTATACTCTATTGATCTGGTTTTAACCCAATATATTAGCAGACAACCCGCCAAAACCCTATGTCCTTCACTGGCATCAGTACAACCATCTCACCCTTGAGTGGGACACAATTCAATTTGCTGACGTAAACCCAGGACACACTTAACAAAAGTGGCTAAATTTATTGCTCCTAACTACACAGGTTGCTAAATCCTGTGGACGTTGTGGTGAAAGAAATCAAGCACAACCACAGGTGTAATTTGTGTAGGCTGATAAATTTTTACTACATGATCAGGATCACTCCCATGGTCAATGTTATGTGGTACTTGTACTCAGTAGTTGAGCAGTACAACCCTGATGGTCATCTGGTGGTCTGCTGAGGAATGGCTAACAATCATAGTCGTTAAACTACTGGTTAATAATCACCTATAGTTATCAATAGTGCTGTAAATACAGTGAAGCAATAATTTGTTGATTTGTTCCCAAAGTTACTAATTTTTTTGGGTTCTTTCGATAACTATTCTCCAATTAACCAAGGTTATACTACCTGAAAATCTGGTTAGACATCTTCTCTGATTCAGTCAGGTGGGTGTAATTATCAAAAATAAGCCAAAAATTGGTGGATTTAACTGATTGCTGTGAATATTATTTGTAAATAGAAGACAATTTAACTATAAAATGTCTATCATGATTGGGAACTATGTCATAATAGTAAGTCTGAATAAAATTTTAGAAGGATTAAACTAAGGAAACTCATGTCCCGATATAGAGGACCCCGCCTCAGAATTGTCCGCCGTTTAGGCGAATTACCAGGCTTAACTCGGAAGAGTGCTAGACGCGCTTACCCCCCAGGACAACATGGCCAAAACCGTAAAAAGCGATCTGAGTATGCTATCCGTTTAGAGGAAAAGCAAAAACTCCGCATGAACTACGGGTTGACCGAGAAACAAATGCTGCGCTATGTCCGTAAAGCTAGACGAGTGGCTGGTTCTACTGGACAGGTATTACTGCAATTGTTAGAAATGCGCTTGGATAATACTGTTTTCCGTATGGGTATGGCTCCGACAATCCCCGCCGCCCGTCAATTGGTGAATCACGGCCACGTAACTGTTAATGGTCGAGTAGTAAATATTGCCAGCTATCAATGCCGTGCCGGTGAGGAAGTTGCTGTGAGAAACAGGGAAGCTTCTAAGAAGTTAGTCGAAGCTAACCTGCAATATCCCGGTTTAGCTAATCTTCCTAGTCATTTAGAGTTTGATAAAACTAAGTTGGCTGGTAAGGTCAATAGTATAATTGAACGGGAATGGGTGGCGCTACAAGTTAATGAACTACTCGTGGTGGAATACTACTCACGTCAAGCGTAGGACAATTTTGGATTTTGGATTGACGATTTTGATGAGAATTGTTTTTCTTTGCATCTCCAATCCAAAATCTAAAACAGAACTTACTGGTATAATATCTAAATCGTAGTGAGGACTTTAGTCCTCTCTTCGAGACTATATGACAACACTCGTCAGGGCTAGATATCTGTTTAAAAACAGAAGATTATAATTGATTTTTTGTGACAATTGTGTCCGCCCTATAAAATCTAAAATTCCTTGATATTAACTAACTAACCACCAATCTGGGACATGGTACGGGCATAAGTACCGAGAGTACCAGAGTCACGTTGTTTAAAGTTTATTTCTGATTTGATATTTAAAATTTGTCTCACTTGTGTTTGTAAGTCTGTGGTACTAATACCAGCGCGTAAAGATGATTTTAAGTTAATTTGACCTGTTTCATTTAGTAAGCAGGGACGTAGCCAACCGTCGGCGCTAAGACGCATCCGGTTACAGCGATCGCAAAAACATTCTGACATTTGGCTAATAAATCCCAGTGTGCCTTTAGCCCCAGGAATTTGAAATATGTCGGCAGGTCCGCTACCACAAACTTGGGATTTTGTCAATCCCCACCGCGCATAAATGGATTGACGTAAATCCGCTGAAGATATCCAACCGCGATCGCTAAATAAGTCTCCGTTACCAATAGGCATAAACTCAATAAATCTAACGTGCCATTGTTTATCAATAGTTAAAGCAGCCAAATCTAAAATTTCATGGTCATTAACGCCCGGAATTACCACTACATTTAATTTTAACGGGTTAAATCCCACCCTATAAGCAGCTTGGATACCTTGCCACACTTGTTCCCATCGGTTACGTCCATAATTACCAGTAATTTCTGCAAATATATCTGGATCTAGAGAATCTAAACTAATATTAATTCTTTTTAAACCCGCATCATAGAGATTTTGGGCTATGGGAGCGAGTAGAAAACCATTTGTAGTCATTCCTATATCTTGAGTTTGGGGAAGACGAGCAATTTTCCCAACTAAATCAACTATATGGGGACGGAGTAAAGGTTCACCACCGGTTAAGCGAAAGCGGGTAAAACCGACGGGGATAAATACCTCTTGAATGAGGGTAAGCAGTTCTGTATCAGTTAATAATTGCTGTTTAAGGATATAATCAAGTTCTGCACCTGTAGGCATACAGTATTGACAACGAAAATTGCAACGATCAATTAAACTGATGCGGAGATAGTCCACCTTGTTTATAGTTGCGCTGATTCTCATATTAGGGAAAAGTTGACAGATAGAATAACTTTATTATAGACATAATAGAACTCAAGGAATAATTTGCAGAAACTGGCATTTGTTGGGTTCAAAATTAATATCACTCACCTATCTTTAACTCTATTTAGATATCATACCCATTTTGCGTTATGAGTAGTTACATCAGTGTCACCCCATAACCCCATTCAGAGAAAAATGGCTCGTCACCCCACCTTAACTTTTGATCGTGGTACATTAATTTTACACCCACCACCACGGAGTAAAACTTGGATAGATTATGCTACATGGGATGATAGAGTAGAAAAGTTCCGTATTCCGGCCATAAGATACCGTTCCTTAGTTGAAGCGCTTAAAGCCGAAGCTACGGATTTTATGGATGACGCTAAAGCTTTTTATCCTTTGGAGTTAGTTGCTAGTGTAGAAATGACCCCCTATCCCCACCAAAATGAGGCTTTAGCGGCTTGGAAACTGGCTGGACGACAGGGAGTAGTTGTGCTACCAACAGCAGCGGGTAAGACCTATTTAGCGCAAATGGCTATGCAGTCCACACCGCGCACCACCTTAATTGTAGTCCCAACTTTGGATTTAATGCACCAGTGGTATGCTCACTTAGTCGCGGCTTTTCCTGACCAGGAGGTAGGTTTATTGGGGGGTGGTTCACGGGATAAAACACCGATTTTAATTGCTACATACAATAGTGCCGCTATTCATGCGGAGAGTTTAGGTAATAAATATGCCTTGATAATTTTTGATGAATGTCATCACTTACCTACAGATTTTAACAGAGTTATTGCTGAATATGCGATCGCTCCCTATCGTTTAGGACTGTCTGCAACCCCAGAACGCACAGATGGTAAACACGCTGATTTAAATATTCTGATTGGTAGAGAAGTTTATCGTAAACGCGCTGAAGATTTAGCAGGTAAAGCTTTAGCCATTCATGAAATTGTGCAAATTAAAGTTAAATTATCCCCATTAGAACGAGAAAAATATCATCAGTTAATTCAAACTCGCAATGATTTTTTAAAACAATCAAAAATATCTTTAGGAAGTATCCAAGGTTGGCAAATGTTTGTGCAAATGAGTGCAAGATCCCAACCTGGACGTAGAGCAATGTTAGCACATCGTCAAGCCAAAGAAATCGCTTTAGGAACTGATGGTAAATTGCGGGTACTTGTAGACTTATTAACCACCCATTATCCCGAAAGAATCTTGATTTTTACCGCTGATAATGCTACAGTTTATCGTATTTCTCAAGATTTATTAATTCCCGCAATTAGTCATCAAACATCAGTGAAAGAAAGACACGAAATTTTAACCAAATTTAAAGCAGGGGAATATAATACCTTAGTTGCTTCTAATGTCTTAAATGAAGGTGTAGATGTTCCCGCAGCCAGTATAGCGATTATTCTATCAGGTACCGGTTCAACGCGGGAATATATTCAACGATTGGGGAGAATTTTACGCAAGGGAAATTTAGCAAATAAACAAGCAATTTTATATGAAGTTATAGCCGAAGATACAAGCGAAGAGGGAACTTCAGCCAGACGCAGAGGAGAAAATAACACCCAGGAAGAAAAACCACAAAAGGCAAATTTACAAGTTATTTATGGTGGCGGAAAGAAAAGCGATTTAAAAGCAGCAGAACAATTAGAAATTAACTATTCAACTAAAAAGAAAGATGTTACCAACAGACCTACTGATACACCGCCAAAACGGCGAGGAAATTATTCCGAAGAGACTGAAACTTGATCATAAACATTTGAATTTAGCCAGTAATTTAATTAGTTTTTTTCAGGAAGCAGTCGGGAAAAATCAAGGATTATTAGAACGTCAATTAGCAGACTTTGAAGGAGATACCACAGATTACCGCATGAAACGGGGTTTAGCTTATATTCTCAAGAGCAGTTTTTGTACCTTTGAAATAGTCAGTCCTCTCGAACCAGCAATGTTAAGAGAAAGGGTATTTACTTTAGCAGCAAAATCTACTTATAGTCGAGAATTAACGGATATTACTTTAAATAAAATTGCGGCTGATTTAAGTCAAGAACTCAACCAAGAAATTTTACATAAGCAAATACGAGACGGACTTTACGCAGATTTATCAGAAAATAAAATTCTAACTGCTTTTGATGCTCCCAAACCAGAAGATGTTTTACATCGTTATAATTTATCTCAAATTCAAGGAGTTTTTTATAAAGCAACTCAATTAGTATTAAATGCTCATCGCAATGTTCCCGGAGAATATAAACTATTGTTTCGTTATTTAAAGCTATTTCAATTAATGGCTTATATTGAAGGTGATGCCGATCATGGTTTTACAATTAGTGTAGATGGTCCTGCAAGTTTATTTACTTCCAACACCCGTTATGGTTTAGCTATAGCCAAATTAATTCCTGCTTTACTTCATGTGACAAAATGGAGTTTATCAGCGACCTTACAAACTCGTGATTTTTACACAAATGAGTTAAAAATAGGACGTTTTAGCCTTAATTCTGAATGTGGATTAGTCTCCCATTATCCCCCAGGCAAACCTTATGATAGTATGTTAGAGGAATCTTTTGCTAGTAAATGGGATGGCTTAAAAAGTGGTTGGATATTAGAGAGAGAAGTTAATTTAATTCCCATTCCTGGGAGTGTGATGATTCCCGATTTTCGATTAGTTCATGCAGACGGACGGGTATTTATTTTAGAAATAATTGGTTATTGGAGACCAGAATATTTACAAAAGAAATTTTCTCAAATAAAACGGTCAAATTGCGACAATTTGATTTTAGCAATTTCCGAAAGATTGAACTTAGAAAAAGCTGGAGTAAAATTAGATCATGTTCCCGCGAGAATTGTTTGGTTTAAAGAAAAGTTATTACCCAAATCTGTATTAGCAGTAATTGACAATTGACAATGAATAACTAAGGATAAGGTAACAGGGAACAGGTTTTGGGCAACTTTACTTTTCGTTACTTATGTCGGTTTTTTTTCCGTTCACCTACTTAGACATCTGGATTATGCACATTTAATTACCCCAGATGTCCATTTACTTACTGAAAAGGATAATTACGATTTCTTATGGATAAACCCGTAGGAAGAGCATTACCTTGAGGGTCTACTTTTATCCTCACTAATATTGGTTCTTCTCTACTATCTGGATTTTCCTGAATTTGTGCAAGATCATTATCGATTTGTTGTCTTTGTGCGTCAGAAATGAAATAGTTTTCTAAACCATAATTAACTAAGCCATTCTCATAATTACCCCTTAAAGCTACTTGATTATTAACTAGATAAACAGGACGATTAATACTTACCCGTACAGGTTTCCAGGACTGAAATTGATTACGATTAAAAGATTGTGGTTCCTGCAAAATTAGATATAAGGTACTTCCCTGGATAATTTGTCCATTTCTGCGGGAATTTTTTCGCACCCATTCCCGCCAACCTGATACTTTTCTCAACATTTCGGGACGGGAGATATCATAATCCAAGTTTAATGAAGAACCCCTAAATAGATTATCAGAATTTGCAGATACAGTTTGCAAAATTATCGTTTTACCAGCCATATCTGTATACATTGCTTGAACAGGTACAGCTAAAATTAAACCAACTTGAAACAATAAAGGAGCAATTAATCGCCAAATTGGTAAAGGTTTATTAGCCTTCTGTTCTGTAGCGATTAGATAATCCCGAAAAGTCAACTTTTCAGAAAATTCCATTTCGGGAGTTAAGGTTTTTTTTGATTCAGGAGAGTCACTTTTCATGAGATTAATGTAGTAGTTGGTAATTGGTAATAGGAATTTATTCGCAGAGATTTATGAATATGCTTTCATACTAATAGAAAAATTATGCTATTTCTGGTTATTACTACTTTTAGATGTAGTAAAACGCCGTTCAAACCAAAGTCCGGCAGCAATGAGGGAATAACCACAAGAGGCAAATACTAAAGCCCGAAAAAGGACATCAGTATTATACTCTAAAACCCGGCTGATAATTTGCAGAGTAAATAATAGCATACCACACCAAAAAGTAGTTCTATTCCTTAACTTCAGACCTTCTTGAATTAATCCCCAGGCTAATATTGCCAGGAGAATATTGAAGATAAAAATACCTAGTTCAGTGATTCTAGTGATAGCCTGATGCCAAAAAGGAGTAATGATAATGAACGCCAAAAAAGTAGTAATGATGACGATTTTAAAAAATACTTCTCGTCGGAGTGGACTATTTCTATGACGAACTAAAAACAACCATTGCAATACAGCCAAACCACTAAGAATCCCCAAATCAATAATTGGTAACGACTGAAATACATTCGATAAATTATTGGGTTGATCATAACTCAAGTCTACAGCTTGCCATTGCCAACGGAAAGACAAAAGATAAAAAACTACACCAAAACATATCAATCCCAAATTACGGGCTAGGGGTTGAAATAACCTATAATTGACAGTAGGAAAAAGTAGATCATCATAACTCCAAAGTAAGGCAGGTGGTAGGGCTAAAGCAAAAGAAGCTGTCCCAGAAATGACATCAGAAAATGTTAACAGTGGTAAAGGGTTGAGATTGTATTGTAAAGATAGAATAAATGCCAAAACTCCCATACCAAAAATCCATCGAGACCGACAAATATAAGCTAGAGGAACAAATAGCAACCAGGACAATAGAGGCATATGACGCACAGCTAACCGCGCCCAATTCAATTCTCCAGGCACAGACCATAAATCACCAATTCCTATCCAATAACCAATTTGAATGAGGATAATGGCCATAATTCCCAAAGAATTGAGGGAAAGACTATAAGCCATAACTAATACCCCAAACCCCCAAGCTAAAAATAACTCAGAAGTTGAACTACTAATATTAAATATTTGCCCCATTAACATCAAGGTTGCGCCTAAAATGAAAGCACTGAGAATTAACAATGCTTCTCCCAATATCCGTTTACTTTGTTGAGATTTTTTACTTTGATTTGTGGTGAGTGTGGGTTCTCTCCAGGTTAAAAAGCCAGTAATAGCAGTGGAGAGAAATAAACTCATTAACAAGATAAACCTGACTTCTCGTGACCAACCCTGCCAATTTGCGCCCACAAGTGTCATTACACCCAAGGTTAAAAGCAAGCCACCTATAACAATAGCAATGATGCTAAAACCATCACGGGTAGATTCTTCTAGGTTATTGAGTTGATAACGCTTGGCTATTTGTTCATGCTGGGAAGAACTAATAATTCCTTCGTCTCGCCAAAGTTGTGCTTCTTGGCGCAGTTTTCGCTGAAAATTGTTAAATATCATGACCTCTTTGGTGCATAAGTGTGATACCAAATCTAAAATCCTAATTTGGTATAAGTTGAGTACGTGTGAATATGGCTAGGCCATGGAAGTTATCAGTTCAAGATTTTGATTTTGGACAGGTTAGCTTTTATCCTGTGAACAAAACAAAATTCATAGCTGAGGCGCTTGACAAAGAAAATCCCAAATATTGCTGATTGTATTTTCAGTATGCAGCTAAAGATGTTGATTGTATTGTTCTCATGTAACACTTTCTTTTCTGACTTAATTTTATAAAAATTAATATACAAAAATGCTCTAATTTATTGCTTATTTGTTGCTTAAAGTTACCCATTGTTTATTTATAAATGTAGATAAATCAACAAAGTTTATAGAGGCTTTAGTTTATCTATAACTTTTGGCACTTTATATTATTTTGTATTAAAATAAACTAGATATGTCGCCTTTTCAGGTGGAGGTTTTTAGAGTAGTTGCCTTAGTCCTGATAAACAGATGTGTATTTAAAGAACTAAGTCACAAAATACATAAACTTATTTGGGACGATAAATGACCAAGAAGATTGATTTTAGCCTTTTATTTGCTAATAGGTTACAAAATATTAAGATTTACCTGTTAAGTAAGAGTAACTGATGAATTATGCCCACGGTAAATCAAGGCTTCCATGCCATTTCTGCGTAATTAATGCAAATTTTAGTATAAAATAACTAAAAAACAATTTTTTTTATACTGTGGTGGTATGAGTGTAAATCATTTTATATTGATTTCGTGACAGTTAATTGTTCTAAAAAAATCTTGTCAAGTATTTGAATCTTAAAAATTCCGACAAAACCTACCCTGATATGGGTTGAAGTAGTGTCAATATTTTCATTATTTTCATTTTATTGATTTAGAGAGATTGATATCTGACTTTTGTGGAAACAATACCGAATAGTTGAGGTGTGCTGAGAATAAGTATTGTCGGTCAGCATTGTCTACCCTACACGAAGTCACATTTTCATAAATGATTTAGGAGTGCATTATGTTTGATAATTCTGAAAAGTCTTTTGATTCCTCTTTATCAGGATTGGGTAATTTCTCAACTTACCCGGATAAAGATCCTTTAAGTTCTAAGCCAACAGAGCCTGGTTCACAGCAACTTCCATCATTAACTGCACCTCTTGATTATGCCGGAAATACCAGAGCTACAGCCCGTAATGTTGGGACATTAACAGGCCTTCAAAGTTTTAGTGACTGGGTAGGAAGTGCTGATCTTAACGATTACTATAAATTCAATGTGGGAACACAAAGTAACTTTAGTTTGAGTTTAACAGGCTTGAGTGCCGATGCGGATGTTCAATTACTCAATAGTTCTGGTACTGTAATTTCCATTTCTCAGAATGATGGAATTGTTTCTGAATCCATTGCTAGTCAGTTGAGTGCGGGTACTTATTATGTGCGCGTATATCAATATAGTGGTAACACTAACTACAACTTGTCGTTAAATGCCACTGCTCTTCCTGCTGATAATGCGGGAAATACCCTAGCCACAGCCCGTGATGTTGGGACATTAACAGCAACTCAAAGTTTTAGTGATTGGGTAGGAAGTGCTGATACTAACGATTACTATAGTTTCAATGTGGGAACACAAAGTAACTTTAGTTTGAGTTTAACAGGCTTGAGTGCCGATGCGGATGTTCAATTACTCAATAGTTCGGGTGGTGTAATTTCCAGTTCTACTGCTGGTGGTAATACTTCTGAATCCATTACTAGTCAGTTGAGTGCAGGTACTTATTATGTGCGCGTATATCAGTATAGTAGTGACACTAACTACAGTTTATCGTTAACTGCTACTGATGTTGCACCAACTCCCACACCAACTCCCACACCAACTCCGACAGATTGGTATAGTCAAAATCTACTAGATGCTCAAATTATCACTTTAACCCGTTCCTTAGCTGCTGATGGTAATTTGAGTCGCAATGATATGATTTCCATTTTCCGCGATGCTAAAGATGGTAGCGTAATTGATGCCAGTGAGTTAACTGACTTACGGACTTTAGTTAGTAACTCTACCCTCTTCACTATGGCTGATTCCGTGAAGGTCTTATCTAATAAGATTGCCAATAGTGACGTTGCTAACACTCGTTCCGGTTTTGGTAACTTGTTTGCTGGTAGTAGTGATACCCAAATGGAAAATCTGATTGGTAAGTGGTTCTTAGGTACTGATCGCCCTGATACAGGTTATACCTATAGTTATGTTAGTGGTTCTCTGTTCCAAAATGGACTTAGTGCTGATGACATTTACCAAGGAGCGGTGGGAGACTGCTATTATGTAGCAACCTTAGCTTCTATTGCCCAGGAAAAACCTGAGTACATCCAAAATATGTTTACGGATAATGGTGATAATACCTTCACTGTGCGTTTTTATAACAATGGTGTAGCTGATTATGTCACAGTAGATCGTTACTTGCCAACTTCTGGTGGTTATGCGGTTTATGCTGATTGGGGTGGAGGTTCATCTAGTTCCACTAGCAATGAACTTTGGGTAGCTTTAGCAGAAAAAGCCTATGCCCAGTTGGCTGAATCTGGTTGGAGTCGTTCTAGCACTTCTAATAACTCCTATGCAGATATTGAAGGTGGTTGGATGGATACAGTAATTCGTCAAGTCACAGGATTAAGCGCTACTTCCCAATCCGTCAGCAATATGACTCAAACTCAACTGATTAATTTGGTTAATTCTAATCAGGTTTTAACAGCAGGTTTTGTCTATGGCGCTGGTTATGGTGTGGTTAATGGTCATGCTTACACGATCACTTCCTATAATTCTACCAATGGTACTTTCTATTTACGTAACCCTTGGGGAACGTCCCATGCTAATGTCACTTGGTCACAATTAGTCTCTTTGAGAGGTATTATTCAGTGGTCTAATACCTAGACATCATTAGTTTATCAGAAAACGCCGTAATACCCCGTCCCTCTATAGGGCGGGGAGCGTCAACTATAACATTTTGCATTAGTCACAAATATTTAATGATCAAAGAAAATATTTATATCATGTTCGCCCAATCACTTGTGATATAGTTCATCATTGTATTGCCTTTTCCCAATTACCAATTGCCCATTACCAGCCTCAACAGATATGATAATTGTTTAAACGGACATGATATTACTAATATTTTCAATACAAAAGAAAGCAGCAATCAAGGTAAAAATTTTCCTCTTTTTTCTGCTAAATTTTAGAGAATGAAAACCCCCTGCCTAGACAGCAGAGGGATAAACTGGAGTATTTCATACATTATCTATAACATAGATAAGTATTAATACAGAAGACTCAAACTAAAGCTGCCGTCGTTTTCAATGCAAAAATTTTCTCAATTACATCTTCAACCACCTTATCTGGTGTAGAAGCACCAGAGGTAATACCAACTTTAATTTCCCCTGCTGGTAGCCAGTTTTCTGTAATTACCAAATCTCCCGTTAATTCTCGATGTTCAATCTTGTTAATTGATTGAATACATTCAACACTATCAATGTGATAAGAAGGAATATTCCGATCAAAAGCAATCTGTTGTAATTGGGTAGTATTTGATGAATTAAATCCACCAATTACTATCATTAAATCCAGATTTTCTTTCACCAATTCCAACATGGCATCTTGACGTTCTTGAGTGGCATCACAGATAGTATTAAAATTTTGAAAATGCTGATTTAACTCTGCCGGTCCATATTTCTGCATCATCGTTCGCTCTAGCATTTTACCGATCTTTTCGGTTTCATCTTTGAGCATGGTTGTTTGGTTTGCAATTCCTACCCGTTCTAAATCTTGATCAGGATCAAATCCCGCAGAACAAGCTTTAGCAAACTTAGTTAAAAATTCTTGACGATCGCCACCATTGAGAATATAGTTAATTACATATTCTGCTTCTTTTAAATTCAAAACAATCAGATATTTCCCCGCAAAGGAACTAGTAGCAACGGTTTCTTCATGTTTGTATTTTCCGTGAATAATTGATGTGTAATCACCTTTTTTGTGCTTTTCTACAGTGTTCCAAACTTTAGATACCCAAGGACAAGTAGTATCAACAATCTGACAACCTTTATCGTTAAGAATTTGCATTTCTTGAACACTAGCACCGAAAGCTGGTAAAATCACCACATCACCGCTACCAACAACAGAAAAATCTTTGATTTTGTCAATGACGGGAATAAATTCTACCCGCATTTCTTGCATCCGTTTATTTACTGATGGATTGTGAATAATTTCGTTGGTGATCCAAATCCTTTCTACGGGAAAATGTTGACGGGTTTCATAAGCCATTGCTACAGCACGTTCCACACCCCAACAAAAACCAAATGCTTGTGCTAGTTGAATCGTCACATCACCACGCTTGAGAGTGTAGTTAGAATCCCGGATTTCCTGAATCAAGTTACTCTGATATTCAGATTGTAACTGGGTAGCAACTTCCTCTTGATGACCAAAGCCCTTACGATTGTAATTGGCTGAATGTTGCAGGTTGCGTTTAAAAGCTTTTGTATCCATTTGGAATTGGCGACTAAAATGACTATTTTTAATTTTCTCGCGCCTGGAGGCAATTGAGATGGGAAATTTTAATTTAAGTAGGTTGGCGTTAAAAATTGTCGTTATGACAAGGGAACAGGGAACAGGTTACAGGGAACAGGGAACAGGTTACAGGGAACAGGGAACAGGTTACAGGGAACAGGGAACAGGTTACAGGGAACAGGGAACAGGGAACAGGGAACAGGTTACAGGGAACAGGGAACAGGTTACAGGGAACAGGGAACAGGGAACAGGGAACAGGGAACAGGGAACAGGTATCAAAATCATATTTCTTTACTGAAATAAAATCTATCCACAATTACTAATTTGTTACCTCTGACCCTAATAGACATCGGGTGAAAATAAAATATGCTTGACTTACAACCCTTGTAGAGACGTGACCTGGGTAGGGATTCTCGTCTCTACAATCTTTACAGGATATGTCTAATAAATTAAATTACTTATTAGAGATTCGGTCTGCGAACTCGGAGTTATAACCTTCTTCCCCGTGTTCATGGATATCCAAGCCTTGATTTTCTGTTTGATCTGAGACTCTTAAACCAACTGTAGCCGCAATAATTTTCAAAATGATCCAAGTCCCCACCCCAGCAATGATATAGGCTATGGCAATTGCTGCTAATTCCACAAATAATTCACTCAAGTTACCACGGAGTACCCCGTCCTTACCCCCAGAATTAACTTCGGTTGTGGCAAAGAAAGCCGTTAAAATCGCCCCGATAGTACCGCCAACACCATGGACAGGATAGGTATCTAGGGCATCATCAACCCGTAACTTGTGCTTGAAACTGACAGCATAGAAGCAGAGGAAAGAGGTAATCAAACCGATTAAGATTGCGGCTAGAGGGGTGACAAATCCCGCCCCTGGGGTGATTCCAACTAAACCAGCGATCGCACCGGTCACTGCCCCTACAGCGGTGGGTTTTCCCCGTAATGTAGCTTCTAGAATCAACCACATTAATGCTCCGGCGGCGGCGGATGTATTAGTAGCCACAAAGGCTACTGTGGCGACTGTGCCAGCAGATAAGGCGCTACCAGCGTTAAAGCCAAACCAACCAAACCAAAGTAAGCCCGCACCTAACAAAATAAAGGGGACATTGTGGGGAGGACTCAGACGATCTGGATAGTTTTTTCTCGGACCGAGGACAATTGCTGCTACTAGTGCCGAAACAGCAGAACTAATATGTACTACTGTACCACCAGCAAAGTCTAGAGCGCCTATACCGCCATATAAACCTAAAAATCCTCCCTTTGCCCAGACCATGTGCGCTAAGGGTGTGTAGATAAACGTTGACCACAGCACTACAAATAGGCAATAGGCACGGAAACTCATCCGTTCAGCGATCGCACCTGATATTAATGCTGGAGTGATAATAGCAAACATGGCTTGATAAATCATGAATGCCTGATGGGGAATTGTTGGCGCGTAGGATACCACTTCTGCTGGGGCTGAACCTTGCAGATAACCTGTTGTTTCTAAGCCAACACCGTTTAAGCCCAACCACTGTAAGCCACCAATGAAAGGTAAACCAGGGGCAAAGGAAAGACTATAACCCCAGAGAACCCAAGTGACTCCCACAATGGCCATCAACACAAAACTCATCATTAATGTGTTGAGGATATTGCGCGATCGCACAAACCCACCATAAAAGAACGCTAATCCGGGTGTCATCAGCAATACCAAGGCTGATGAAATCAACATAAATGCTGTATCTCCCGTATCAGGAGGTGGTGCTGCCGTTGACTCCGCTGCTACAGCATTCCCTGTTAAGAGCCCTCCCAGTATCAATAAAGTTAAACACCCGGTAATAACTAATTTCTTGAACACTTATTTTCTTTCCTACGCGTCTAAGATGTTTGTCCTGATTAAATACAATTCGTATTTTTCGCTACTTTTTTCTGTCTTAAAAGTTACTTAACTTCTAATTTTCTAATTAGCTTAACATGAGCTTAACTAAAATATTACTAAAAATTTGATCTTTTTTTATACTTCTATCTAAATGATGTTGACAGGGAAAATTCTGTTACTATTAATACAATTTTTTAGAAGATGTCACATTGTACAAACTCCCAATTTTTTTCTCAAAAACCCCCTAACCAACCATTCCCCATCAGCAAAAAAATTTTTTGCAAAACACTTGACATTATCCTACAAGGACTGCTATATTATATAAAGTTAATTCCTTGGGGCGTAGCCAAGTGGTAAGGCAGTGGGTTTTGGTCCCGCCATCCCTAGGTTCGAATCCTAGCGCCCCAGTTATGCAAAAATCAAACATATACTATATAAAGGTATATAAAAGGCAAACAGTAGACGCTGATGATTAAACAATTAAAATGAAATTTCAACTATTATTAGGCAGTTTTTTTTCTGAACTTAAAGGTAGACATTGGTGGATAGGTATACTGCTCTGGTTTGTCTTGCTTGATCCTGCCCAAGCGTCTGTAATTTTGCGCGTGGCAATTGCAAGAGAAGTTAAACAGGTAAAAGTCGGTGCTTCCACAACCGCTATTGTTAAAGATAGTAGGGGTAAGACACTAGGAGAATTACCAGGAATGAGACCCTTTGCCGCTCAAGCGGTTGCGGGAGGAGTGGCTTTAGATAGATGGCAATCAGGGTTATTTTGGATTGAACCGACAAATAAGGGGTATGTTTATATTGGCGATCGCTGGTTTCGTGGTAGAACCTTAGTAGTACCCACAGGTAACGGCTTAACTGCGGTGAACTGGGTAGATTTAGAAGAATATCTCTACAGCGTCATTGGTGGAGAAATGAATTCTAGCTGGCCAGAAGAAGCCCTCAAAGCCCAAGCCATAGCAGCCCGTACCTATGCCCTTTATGAGCGCGAAAGACAGAGAAGAAATCCGGTGTATGATTTAGGGGATAGTCCAGATCGTTGGCAAATTTATAAAGGTGTAAGCAGTGAATCTCCCAAAACCTACAACGCAGCAGACCAGACAGCAGGCAAGATATTAACTTACAATAATCAAATTATTCTTTCTGTCTTTCATGCTTGTTCCGGTGGACACACTGAAAACGTCGAAGATGTCTGGAGTAGCAGAAAACCTTATTTGCGTGCTGTTCCCGATTTTGACCAAAACATCAAAGAATGTAACTGGACAAAGACCTTCACTCCTGGAGAAATTAGTGCCAGAATTGCCGGTATTGGTAATGTCAAAGACATGATTATCGAAAATGTTTCACCTTTTAGAAGTGTCAAAACTCTGAAAATTATCGGTGATAAAGGCACTAAAATTCTCCAAGGTGAAGAAGTGAGAACTGCACTAAAAATTAAAAGTACGCGGTTCATTGTCAATAAAGACGCAAATGGTAGTTTTATCCTCCAGGGATTAGGTTTTGGCCATGGTTTAGGAATGAGCCAATGGGGGGCTTATGAATTAGCAAAACGTGGTGCAAACCACCTACAAATTTTAGGATATTACTATCAAGGTGTAGCCTTGACACCCATTCAAACAAAATAGGCACTCTTGCAAGAGAAAAATAAATATCATCCTATTACCAATTACCAATTACCTGTCACCGTGGCGTAGCACCTATCCCCTATCCCCTGTCACCGTGGCGTAGCACCTATCCCCTATCCCCTGTCACCGTGGCGTAGCACCTATCCCCTGTCACCTGTTACCGTGGCGTAGCACCTGTCACCGTGGCGTAGCACCTGTCACCGTGGCGTAGCACCTGTCACCTATCCCCTATTTGCTTATTCTGAAATTCCTGTTCTAATAAATCTGTTTCTGTGGAATAAACAGAATCTTCTTTACTAATCACTTTTTCCGTTGCAAATTCACGAGCAAAGGCGATTTTCTTCTGTAAAGAAGCATCTGCACCTGCTAATAATCTAGCTCGTTCTTGACGTTGATAATTGCGAGTAGTAATTTTATCATTACGCCGTTTAATCCAGAAATATCTAATTAAGGGAATAGCGAGAAACCCTGTACCATAGGCCAATAACAATCCATAAATACCTTGGACAAAAGCAACTAATCCGCCAATTTGAGCCGCAATTGTGCCATCTTTTAATAAATTTCCCAAAATCAAAGCCCCAACAAAATTCACTCCTCCTAAACCCGCACTGAGGAGAATTTGTCCAGAACTAGCTGCACTAAACTTCCAGGAAAATTCATGGAGGTATTCAGATATTGAACGCCGCTGTTTTTTACTAGCTCTTACCTGTAATTCTGGGAAATAATATACCATTTGACCATCTGAACTTACCTGGGGAAATCCATTAAATCTTACCAGCACAGGCAACATATAATCCTCATATTCTTGTTGATATTTTTCGCCAATATCATCTAAATAAGGAGCAATTTGTTCTGCTACTACCGCACCTTGATTATTACTAATCACAGCCCCAATGTCTTCCCAGCGGCGTTCTTCCAAATTAGCATTAGGATCACCATCACCAAAGAGAAATGAAAACACCGCTTCCAAAAAATTCATCTCACTCTTTTCGCCCTTTTCTCTCCGTCGTTCTTGGTAATTATCGCCATAATTTGGGCTAAAATACCAGAATAAATCAGGGAAAAAGAAGAAATTATTACTTCTAGAACTACTACCACCGCGATTATCATCATCCCGATTTGAACTAGCAGTGATAATAATGAAAATAGTCACAGTAATCAAAATGATAGAAGCAACTAAAAGAATACCAAAAGAAATCCGAATTAGGTAAAATAGCACAGACCAGATTTTTTTCCACCATTCTTTCAACCGTATTTGCCAGTATTTATTGCGTAAAATATCTCGAAAATTGCGGGGAAATTGGTAAACAACATCACCTGATTCTGCAACCTGTAAATGTCCCCCAGCGTCAGCAGCTAGGGCTAATAAACCTTGATTGACTTCAGCTATATTTAATCCTATCTGTGTGGCCACATCACCAACTGTAACTCGATAGCCCAGTTGTTCCACAGAACGCATAATGGCGGGATTGGGACTCATAAATTTGTCATGTTATTATATTTTGGTTTACCTTTATTAAGTATAATTGAACTAATATTTCTTGTCTTTGCGGTTCTTAATTGCAATAATACCTTATATTGGTTTTCTGCGTTTATCCGCGTTCATCATCTTTCATCTGCGGTTAATTCATTATTCCGTATCTATCAATCACAAATTAGCTAGATTTATTATACATTCATGGTTCAGTACAGTCTCGCTCAAAGTCCAGAAATTATCCTGATTGTTCCTGGTAAAGATTCCGCTAAAGCCCGTGACAAAGCAATGGATCAGCTAATGGAACTTATGGAAGCGGGGGAATTACCAACGGAATTAGAAGCAGGATTTGGTCCCCAACAGTTAATTGAAATCAAAGAACCAACTACAGATACTTCTAGTCGTGAAGATGAAATTACCCAAGCGGTGCAAATTCTCAGTAATTTAGCTTCTTTAAAGTTAAAAGTCCAAGAATCGCGCACCGAAGCCTTAGAAATTCGCCAAGCCATTGATGTGCTATTTACTGATAAATCTGTCACCGAGGAGGAAATAACCAATCTCAAAGAAGGTTTTAAGGTTTTGAAAAATTTTGCTCAGGCCAATCTCCGTTACCAGGAAGCAAAATCAAAAGCCGAACAAGCTAGACAAATTTTAGATCAAGCTCTTAAATCACCAGAGTAAGCGGTAATGGGTGATTGGTGCATTCCTGACTCCTGATCAGGAATTTACCACAGGAATGGATGGGTGTGATATTATAGGAAACTGCTACACAAATTTACAAACAATAAAGATCTAATCTATCATGGCTCTGACGCAACAGCGCAAACAAGAAATCATTTCTGGCTACCAAGTTCATGAAACCGACACTGGTTCGGCTGATGTTCAAGTAGCAATGCTCACTGACCGGATTAACCAACTCAGTAAACATTTGCAAGCCAATAAGAAAGACCATTCCTCCCGCAGAGGACTATTGAAGATGATTGGTCAAAGAAAGCGTCTTCTAGCCTATATCCAAGCAGGTAGCCGGGAAAAATATCAAGCTTTAATTACTCGTCTCGGTATTCGCGGTTAGGAACTAATTCTTATGGCTGCTGAAGAATCGGAACGTAGTTCTTTACCTTTTGAGCCAAACAAAAAGCGTCAAAAACCCGCTAAGGCTATAAAGCAACCCGTCTTCAAAACTCCAGAAACCGAAAACAAAAACAAACCGCAACAGCAACGTCGTTATTCTAAACAAGAAATGGCGATTCCTGAAGTGGTGAGCCAGCGCATGATTCGCCGAGTGGCTGCTTTTTGCGGTATTCCCACATTTTTAGGTATTGCTAGTTTGGTAGTTAGTTATCTGCTAGTTACCCTGGCTCATATCCAACTTCCCCCTATCGCCGTTTTATTGGTGAATATGGGATTATTTGGTTTAGGAGTAGTAGGAATTACCTATGGTGTTCTTTCCGCTTCTTGGGACGTGGAAAGACCGGGAAATATAATCGGTTTGGATGAATTTAGCACTAATTGGGGAAGGATGGCCGAAGTTTGGCGTGAGACCCGGAAAAAGAACGTCTCATAATCATCTCATCATCAGCGTCCAGGTCATAACTGTCATCTGGGGTAAGTTGGAAAATAAGTTTTTTCTGGTTTATACCCAATACACAGCCAAAAATACCTGGCGCTAAGTAGGTTGGCGTTATGACAGGTGACAGGGAACAGGGAACAGGGAACAGGGAACAGGGAACAGGGAACAGGGAACAGGGAAGAGGTTTTAGGGAACAGGGAACAGGGAACAGGGAACAGGGAAGAGGTTTTAGGGAACAGGGAATAGGGAAGAGGTTTTAGGAAACTTTACTTTTCGTTACTTATGTCGGTTTTTTCCGTTCACCTACTTATATCATTCAATTGTTGTTAAATTGGTAAAGGATTTGATCATATAATAATCATCATTTGAGAATTACCAAGCCAGAAAAAATTATGCAGTCCCCTCTTTACTTTTTCACTGTTGAAGAATATCTGGAATTAGAACAAACTAGCGATATTCGTCATGAATATTTTGC
>LJOT01000568.1 GCA_001672075.1 Anabaena sp. CRKS33 | reverse complement strand
TTGTTCTAAGGCTACATTAGCAGTTTGTACGTTCTCTAAACTTGATGCTTGGGTGGAATAAGCTTGTTCTACTTGAAAGCGAATCTGGTTTTTTTGTTCAGAAAACTGAGTTTCAGCAATTGCAATACTGGTTTTAGCTTGGGCTGCTCTTGCTGTCCCTGCTCCCCCACCATATAAATTAATGCTGGCTTGTAGTCCTAAGGAATAACCATCGCTCAAACTGGTTCCGTCATCAAATTGATCTAATAAGTTATATCTTCCTACTAAACTCACCTGTGGACCAGAAGATGCTAAAGCCTGTTTTATTTGTGCCTCACCAATTTTTCGCTGTGCTAAAGTTTGTTGTAGTTCAGGACGGTTTTGATAAGCTAAAACAATACTCTGTTCTAGTGGTTGCTGCCATAAACCTGCTAATTTTACTGGATCAGCCGCACTAATGCTCACTGATTGGGATAAATTTAACAATGGCGCTAATTTGCGGCGGGCAATTTGCTGTTGAGAGAGGGCATTGGTTAATTCTTGTTGAGAATTGGCTAGGTTTACTTGCGATCGCAATACATCAAAACGAGTACCAACGCCAGCTTTTTCTAAGGCCATGGCATCTTTCAAACTAGCTTGAGCATTTTCTACTGCTGACTGAGTAATTCTCACGTTTTCATCGGCTTGTTGCAGATCATAATATGCCTTAGACACATTTAGGCGGATTTCTTCAGATTGTCTTTCGACATCCAACTCTTGTACACGTATTCTTTCTTCAGCCTCCTGAATAGCCCCATTGCGTCTACCAGAGGTATACAAGTCATATTTTATCTGTGCTGTTCCGGTGAAATTTGTGTTTGCTGGAGCATCATCTGCTGGAAATCCAGCATTCCGTCGTCTTTCAACACCCAGTGTTTGCTCAACACTGCGACTATTCGTTACATCTGCGCTTAAATCTACACTAGGAAATAAAGCCGCTTGAGCTTCCCGCAGAACTGATTTACTGCGTTGTAATTGTAATAGGGACACTTGTAAATCATTGTTATTCCGTTTAGACAGTTCCAAAGCCTCTGACAAACTAATTGGCCGAGTTGCCTGTATTTTTACTTCCTCCGCTTGTCCTGGAAATAACAGCGGATTCGGGTTAGGATTTAAGTCATTAGGAATATTAGTAAAATCTACGGACTGACTAGGTGCAGGTTTTACATTCTCCCCAGGAAGAGGTGTACTAGTTTCTGGTGTA
>LJOT01000290.1 GCA_001672075.1 Anabaena sp. CRKS33 | reverse complement strand
AATTGTTTTATCGTTTAAAAACTTTGCGAATTTCTTTGAATAGAGAAGTGCGTTTGTTGATTAAAGATTGGAATTTAGGAACTGCGACTTCTATAGCATTTGCTACGGCGAGAGAGAAGTTGCTGGAAAGATTCAGGCTACCTACACCTACTGTTAAAGAACATATTCAAGCTGTGTTGCAGAGAGATGAACTTTTTGGTGAGGAGTTTATTTCTAATCATCAGGTTTTGCGAGAATTGCTTGGGGTAATGTTGACAGAAAAAGATTGGGAAATTATTGCTTCAGTTGCGGCGGATTCGTTGAAGCAGCAAATTATGAATCAGGTTTTGGTTGAGAGAATTTTGGCATAGTAGGTTAAAATTACTTTGACTAATAACTTGAACAGATTTTACATTTAGGTCATATTGTTGATGAACATACAAAGACTTATCAAAGATGGTTTGGGATTGAAAATAGGAAAAAAACTTTTGGTGAGGTAATGAGTCAAAGGTCGTTAATTGAGTTGCAGAAGAATGAAATTTTGGCGTTAAGGATGGAGAATGAAAGGTTAATGTTGGAGGTGGAAAGATGGAAATTTTTAGGAGATGTCTAAATCAAATGAACCGTGACCTTTTGTATTTTGTTGATAAATAATTGCGAAAGTTTCATCATAATAAAATAGTTATACGACTCACATTACTTGTGATAATATAGTCGCAAAGTTATCAGTAAAACCTTAAAGGTGAGTTGCTCAAAGCTTATAGAGTTTCAGAATGAAGAAAAACCAACAAGTGAAATTTAAGGGTGGCAAAGAAGGATACTGTAATATTTGCGGACAGTATTCTAAACTCACACGAGATCATATTCCTCCTCAAGGTTGTGTCAAGCCAACAAATGTTGAGTTGCGAACTCTAGGACAATATCTTACAAAACCAATTGGAAAACCAGTTAATTCTCAAAGTGGACTTAACTTACTTTCTATTTGCGGAAACTGCAATAACAATTTGCTGGGTACAGAATATGATCCAGAATTGATTGAAATCTCTAGACAAGTAGCTACTCTGGTGAGGGTACAACAAGAGCTTAGGTTATCTTTACCGGAAACAATAGAATTAAGTGTGAAGCCTCAACGATTAATTAGAGCTATAATCGGACACATTCTAGCTGGTAAATTACCCACTGCTGGTCAACCTCCTGTTTCTGCACCTTTTCCAAATGCTCTAAGAAATTATTTTTTAGATATTTCTAGTGCTATACCAAACCAAGTTGAAGTCTATTACTGGGTATACCCATCTAATAAACAGATTGTTATTAATTCATTCGGTATAGGCTCAGGTATAGGAGAGGGATTCATCTCTGGTAGCTGCTTGCTCAAGTTTTTTCCATTAGCCTTTTGGATAGTTTGGGAGAAGCCACCCTCTTTTCCAATAAACTTTAAGAAAATATCAAGCGAGAATTTCAAGGGTTTAGATGACATCTGTGAAATAGTAGTTGACTTGCGAAATTTACCGTCTCTTAACTATCCAGAAGTACCTGGTGAAAGTAGATATATCATGTTTCATAATGATTCGACTGTATTAGCACAACCAACGAAGCCAAAAGGATTTGGATAGGGCATAAATCGAGAGATTCTATCTTCAAGTTCTGTTAATGGCAATGTTAGGAAGATACAAAAACTCAGTCGTTAACAGAAAGTAGACACGCTGATGATTTATGACGATAACCGTCACAAAGACCAGGGGCAAATTACTGATTTACTTGATGGGATGTTTTAAGTCTAAAGTTTGGGAATTTTTGACGGCTTTTATTGCTTCACTTCCAGGAAATTTATCTAGTCGCTATCTTCTTTTTCTTCGTCATGAAGTAAACCAGTTTCTTCGATTTCATAACCCGCTTCTTCCCATGCCTCATAAGCAGAACTAGCTAAGGCATCAATCTGATCGTCATCTAATTGGAAAAATTCAGCTAACTTAGCAACAGTTTCTTCTGTAGGAACATAATCACCAGTTATTAAGCCAGCAACTTCTTCCCCAGTAAGCCCCAATACGCTAGTGAACTCAACCATGTCAGATTCAATATCTTTATATCCCTTTCCCAGTAGAAGGGTTGTAAGATGGAAGCCAAAGGCGTTACCAGCTTGAAAATCAGCTAAATTAGTTCCACTGGAGTAATTAACCTCTTCATACTCATCATCGTCATCTTCTTCGTCGTGTTCATATTCTTGTGCATCCAAATAATTAGCGACTTCTTCAGGGTCATAACCCAATTCTTCACAAATATAATCAATCTTTTCATCGGATAGCCGATCTCTCAGTTCTCCAATGGCATTAATTTCTAATGCGATCGCTTCTTGTTCTGTTAATTCACCTGCATTAAACGCTTCTTCAATTTGCGCTACAGCAGTGTCGAATAAATGTTTGTGGTATTCAGCTAAATTAGTTCTACTAGAGTAATCACCGTCTTCGTCTTCTTGGGCATCCAAATAATTCGCAACATCTTCAGAGTCATAGCCCAACTCTTCACAAATGAAATCAACATTCTCATCAGACAACCAATCTCTCAGTTTACCAATAGCATTGATTTCTAACGCGATCGCTTCCTGCTCAGTTAATTTACCTACTTTATAATCTTCTGCAATTTGTGCAATTTCGTTGTGGAATAGACGTTCGTGATACTCACCTAACAACACATCAGCCGCATCTTGTATTTCTATAGATTCATCATCTAAAGCCTGAATTACTAAATCTAACCCTGCTTCTCCATAATTGAAAGCTTGTCTAATTCCTGCTATTCTTATCTGTGGGTTGGGATTATTCAACTGTAATTTTACCCCTTCAATACCACCTAAAACTGCTGCTCCTTCTGATGGTTGATTTTCACCACCAAGCACTGCATCATATTTTCCTGGTGTTTGTTGATTATTCATAATTATCAATAACGTTTAAGTTTTCTTAATAATACAGTTTATTCAAGCCAGATTTTTTGGTTTACTTTCAAGAAGTTTACCAAGTGCGATCACTAGTTGTGGTTTAAGTGCGATACCTACAGCGAGCGAAGCGATCGCTAATATTGGGTTAATGCGATCGCATTTGAAAAAATAACTGTGACAGAAACAACCAGCACACTAATATTCAGTATTATTCTTCAAGCAGCTTTTTGAGAATTTTTAGAGGATGGTTCAGCCAGAATTGGTTCAATATCTTGGCTTTTGTCTCTTTGGATAAATTCATCTAGTAATTGAAAAAAATAATCAAATGCAGCTTTTTCATCAATACAGGTGAGTAAAATAATTTTATCCCAAGCGTTAACGGTATGGATAGATAAACGGTTTTGTAGCCAAGGTTGAAAGTTTTTATAAAAATCACTTTCAGTTTCAGTATTAGTAATACCTAATTCAGAGCGAGAAAAGCGATATCCTAAGATAAACATCCGTAAATTACTGATAGATGCTGTTCCCAAATATAAGCCTGGTTTGGTTTTAATTTTTTCGAGTAAGTTAAATAATGCACTCATTGAGATTAACTCCATTAAAAATTTTCAAAATTCTTCTATTACTTCTATTTTAAACTCATTAGATAGAGAAGTAAAATCTTTAATCCAGTCATCTGGGTATAGTCCTTGTCGGGAAAGGTTGTCGAAAATTTTGCCAAAAACTTCAACACCGTAATGAACGCCATTTTCCGTAATAGTTTCAAAGCAACCTTGTTTTTCTAGGCGATTACTCAAAATAAAGTCTTCATTGTCGTATATTGTCGAAAGTCGCCAAAGTTTACCAGGAATTTTACGTTGTTTTAGCCACTGTTTGAGTGTCTTGGCACATTCTTGGCAATGAAGTAATGGAAATCTAATAACAAGATTACCAATTGCTTGATGAATTTGGGCAATGTCTAAATCATCTGGTAAATTTTTCAGAAATAGCACCTCCTAAAAAATCTTGTTCTCATTTTGTAGTTTGAGTTTAGGAAACAAAACCCAACAAATAAACAATTATGTAAATATTATACATTAAGTTGGGTTGAGGAAAGAAAATCCTCACGCCCTAATCACAGTAATTCTATATTGATTTTCCGTCACCACCACCTCAGTTGATAAACGTTCTTCCATTGGTAGGGCATTTTTCCGCCTATCAAACACCAATAACCAACCAAAATCTAACCCCAAACGCCCTAAATAAGATTCTAATTGTTCAATCCCATCAGCTTGCGGATCTCGCTTTTTATCCCGCCATACCTTTAACTCAATACCCAAAGTTACATCTTTGTAACGCAGACATAAATCCATTCTGTCACTACCGATCGCATATTCCCGTTCTAAAATTCCTCCACCATTCACCACACGATGTAAAAAAGCCATTAATACAATATGGGGGGCAATTTCATGATAACCAGTGCTACCTAATAACGGTTCTCCATGTTGTTTCCAAAATTTAAGAAACGCAGTTAATAAAGCATCTATATTTAATTCCCCGGCCGCAGTTAACCAAGTCGGTGCAATCATTGGTAAAGAAGCCATTGGTGTCACTGTTAGTACCCTGGGTAACACTTCCCGATAAATGGGATTAGCAATAGTTAAACCTCCGTAGGGGTGCATTTTACATAATCCCAAATCAATCACAAATTGAATATCATCATT
>LJOT01000289.1 GCA_001672075.1 Anabaena sp. CRKS33 | reverse complement strand
TGTTACTACTGGTTCTTTAACAAAATCAGTTACAAATAGTCCCAAAGATACAGCCTATAATAACCTAGCTTATGTAAGGCGGATTAATAAATTAATTGATGCTCAAATTGCTGCTGATTCTACAGGTGTTAATGATCCAACAGAAGTTAAAAAAGGACTTGGACTCAAAAAAATAGCATTAGGAATAACTTTTGATGATACAGAGACCACTAAATACCGTCGTCAACAATTAGAAATTTACTTTAAAAGACGGACTCGTCGTGTACCTTATACAGAAGTTGCTTTCGGTGCTACAGAAACATATCCTAACTCATTATTACAAGGTTCTGCTGATACCCTGCGTCCCATTGATAGCTGGGTTTATCCTACGGACCCAACAGACGGTAAAACAGGTGATAGTTATACTAAACTATCACTCAACATTAGCGGAACATCCTTAGAACCTAAGGCCAGCGACCCAAAAGAATTGAAGAAAAATAGCGGAATAGAAGGACTATTGGGTGATAGAGTTCTAGTTAGTAACAATTTACCCGAACTGAGGTGGGATACAAGTAAAAATCAGTTTATTGGTTCATATATTGAGGATACCCAAGATATTACTGGCATTAAATGGGATTTACCAAGTGGTACTACTCAAACTCGCACACGACCCTCTTTAGTACGGAATTTAGCAGATATTGGTTCTACTGAAAGAGATGGGGACTGGGAATTAGCGGCAGCAAAAGTACCAACAAGCACCACAGGACCCGTGGGTGGTTTACGAGTTGTTACGGGGGCGGGAGTTTATTTGAGTAAAGATGATACTCCTGGTAGTATTATTAGTACAAACAAAGAAATATTGTCTGATATTGAGGGAATGTATCATGATACAACACCTTATCTAAAAATGCGGGCTACAGCAGTTTATCACTACCAGTCTACTGGCTATAATGCCCAAACGCCCAAACCCATAGCCTGTGTGAGTAGTTATTATGATCCTACTGATAATAAGAGCTACAAAAATATGGACAGTTTACCAAATGCTTCTAATCTTGAAAAAGACAAAGATGGTAAATCTAATAGGGGTATAGTTTATCCTGCACCCACTAGGACGGAAAGTTATTATTCTTCAGTCTTGACATATCTATCTGAGTTAAAGTATAATAATGGACGTTTAATAGATGATGGATTACTAGCTAGAGCATTAGCAAAAACAACAACAAATAGAACTATATCAGAGCAGTCTGCTATTGATGCTCAAATTTGCGCTCTACAAATTCTAGATGGTAGTCTTAGTCCTAATGATTCCGTTATTCCCCATGGTGCAATTTTTGAAGCCTTTTTTTCTGACCAGAGAGAAAATAAAAAAGTTCGCGCTACAGTTTTAGACTTGAATCTACTACGGACAAAAACCATTGGTGGTTCAGAATATTTATTACCCAATAGCGGTATTATTTACGCGACTCGTGATGATGCTTTACCAGATATCAGTGCAGGTAATACCGACGATGAAAAACTTGAAAGTCCTGTAGATTATGTAGATGACTCCACACGCCGTCCCAGTGCAATTATACTCATAAATGGCGGGAAACTGGGGCGAACAAATAGCTACAAGGAAGAGGAAAAAGGGTTAACTTTAGCTACTAACTTACCAACGTATATTAAAGGTGATTTTAATCTACACACTCAAGAGGAATTTACACAAACACTTGTAGAAAGTTGGAGTAACTTTTATACTCGCACCACTTTTAATAATAACTTTGCCTGTCGTGCTGATGACTCCAGATTTCTTAATTGTAAGACAGGTGACGAATGGCGACCTGCGAATATTTTAGCTGATGCTGTTACTTTGCTTTCTGGAGACTTCGACTTCGACTTCAAGGAATTGGGTTATACAATAGGTAGCCAACAAACAGCTAATAAAGATACTACTTTTAATCTGATTATTGCTGCTGGTGACAATCCTGCTCAACCTACAGTAGATAATGGTGGTCTAAATAACTTGGTTCGCGTTATAGAGAATTGGACTAGTAATAAAATCAAGCTAAATGGGGCTTTTATGCAGGTAAAAAAGAGCGCCTATGCTACAGGGACAAATCCACCTCAGCCAATTAATAATCCCCCGACAAGACAGTGGCGTTACGATGTAGGATTGTTATTTCAGTTACCCGACTTATTTGCCACTAAACTCACAGTCACACCAGCCGAACCACCGGATGAATATTTACGGGAAGTTAGCAGAGGTGATACATGGGTACAAACTTTGTTATGTGCTAAGGAGACTTCCACTAATAACTTTGCTATAGAAGATAAAAAACAACGTCCTGATAGCTGTCAATAATAAAACTTATAAGGAGGTGATAAACAATGATCAAAACCAAACTACAGCCCAAAAATTTATCTTACAATGACTCTGGTTTTACAATTATTGAGGTACTAGGAGGGGTAGTTTTCATTGCTATTCTCTTGGCTGCTATATCACCCGTCCTGGTCATGTCCACGGCTGTCCGGGTGCAGTCGAAAGCTACGGAAAAAGCCGTTCAAGCTGCTGAGACATTTATTAATGGTGTCAGCAATAATTCAATTTCAGCGCCCACTAAAGTAATTATAGAAACTCCAAATACTCCTATAAATCTAGAAACAGAAATGCCGGTTCCTCAAATAACAGATACAGATTTGTATTTCTTTAAGAAGGATAGCACCATCACCGCTTGTAATCCAATTTCAACTTGTCAACCAGATAAAGATACCCCATTTGATGAATTTTACATTCAAGCGGCTCAAATAAAGCCCGCAGGTACGAAAACAAGTGATGGCTATCGTCTAGCGATTAGAATATATAGAGAAGACTTGGATTTTGATCAAACTATTCTACCGTCTAGTACAGGTGGTATTTTAGTTAAGAAACAAGAGCCAATCTTGATAAAAACAGTTGAGATTAGCGGTACTACAACTTTTGGGAGTTTATGTTCCCGCTTGGGTTGCGTTCAATAGTCAACCTTGTCAATAAATTGGTTTATGGCTTGGGTTAATTCAATCAAATTCACCATTAATTTTCACATAAAAAGCGGGTAAAATCCCCACTGTGCAATAATTTAATCTAAATCAGAAACATCTGAAAATCTGCCTTGGGTGCATTTAAAAAAGGACAATACAATGATGATCAAGATACTTAAATTTATATTCAAAAATCAATTCAAAGCCTCAAAATTTATTGATAAATCTGCTGGTTTTACTCTCGTTGAATTGTTAATAGCTTTAGCGATGTCATCTGTAATGATCACAGTATTACTACAGTTTATGATTAGTATCATAACCACAGATAGTGATGAGCAAATTAAGATAAATTCTGAGCAAGAAATCCAAACAGCACTGGATGATATTTCTCGTGATTTACAACAAGCTATTTATATTTATGATGCTGCTGGTATTGACAAAATAAAAGATGAACTGCGTTACCCAAGTGACGATACTAAAACTCCTATATTAGTTTTTTGGAAACGGGAAATTTCAGATAATAATAGTCCAGGAGAAGATAATTCTTCATTGGTTGTCTATTATCTAGACAATTCTAGCAGCACTATGGCTGCTCGGATTAGTAAATGGCAAATTGAAAAAGATGATGAAGGTTTTGCTCCCTTTAATATAGCTCAATACAACACTGTAGAAGATGCCATGAACAATTGGCAGAAATCTGGAACGGCTTATACTGATGCGGCTGATGTGTTAATTGACTACGTAGATCAAACCACACCACCACCCGTTCCAACCACACCCCCCACACCACCACCGGCCACTTGTCCAAATAATAGCACAACACCTCCAATTACATGGTCAAAAATAACGCCAAGTAATGGTATGACAGGGTTTTATGCTTGTGTAGATAAAGCCAATACAACAGCAAAGGTATTTATTCGGGGTAATGCCCTAGCTCGTAGAGAAAGCGATCCAAATCTTATAAAATATGAAAATGATAAAAAAAGTTATTTCCCCACGGCTAGTGCGATAGTTCAAGGAGCAAAAAGTGGCTATTAATTATAAACTTAAAAAGTTAGTTGTCCAGTCATTGCCAGGTAATCAGAATGCTGGTTTTACCTTGATAGAAATGATTATAGTGGTATCTATTATTGCTATGTTAGCAGCGATCGCCCTACCAAGTTGGTTAGGTTTTATGAATATTCGTCGGTTAAATACTGCCCAAGACAAAGTTTATCAAGCCATGCGTCAAGCCCAAAGTCAAGCAAAAAAAGAAAAATTGAAATATCAAGCTAGTTTCCGCACAGAGAATAATATTCTACAATGGGCTGTTCACAAGGAATCTGATCTAAATAATGCTATCTGGAAAGATTTAGATGACAGTGTACAGTTAGATCCCAATTCAACATTAGAACTGGATAACGGTGTGAGACGAGTCCGGTTTAATGATCTTGGTGGTGTGACACCTCCACTAGGCACAATCACCTTATCTAGTAAATCTGGTGGCACAGGAAAGCGTTGTGTTATTGTTTCTACTATATTAGGCGCAATGCGAACCGCTAAGGATGACTCTTGCAATTAATTTGTATGATTTTAGCGGGCAAGATGCCCGCACCACAACATCTAGCTTTGAGGATGATCAAATATCAAATGTAGATGCGTAACAGCTAACCGAGTATTTAGGCTGGGGTTTTCACCTGAC
>LJOT01000567.1 GCA_001672075.1 Anabaena sp. CRKS33 | reverse complement strand
GTTCATATACTAATTGATTGATTTGTCTATCAGTAGCTTGAATTTGTTGCTGAATCATTTTTTTGGATGGGGGTGTATTTGCTTGATTGAGTTGTTGATAAAGATCAAGCATTTGTTCAACCAGTTTAATCATGTAATTATAAATCAACTGATCACTTGATTTTGATAAATCCAATAATTTAATAGGTATTTTTTCTATAACTTGTTTATTCAAAGCAATATATCCTCCGCGAAATGGTGTACTAATTAACTTCAGAAAATGGTTGATTAATTTAGAGTTGAGAATACCCAATAAATACAGATAAGATATATTGATATTTTCCAAAATAGAAATACCATATCCACCACCTCCACCACCTCCACTACCAACAAAATAATAATCTCCATATAAATCAGTAGCAAAACAACTACCAGTAGCAATTGCTGGTACTAATAACTTTGGTGAATCAAAACGAGTATGATTTTTACGATATACATAACCATACCAATTTTTATCCATATTACCTTTATTTCTCGCTGCTAATCGTTCTTGATTTTCCAGCATATAATTCCAGGTTAAAGGAAATCTATTTTCATAGTCATTTACTGATAATAAAACAGATTTATTATTGATAGTTATGTAAGGGAAAATCAGACGTTTATTAACATTTTTTAGAAAATACCTACCAATATTTAATGAACCCTTCAGAAAATATTTTAAAAAATCATTTTCTAACCAATGTAAGCGCCCCGTTACTTTAGATTTACAAAGAACTTGCTGATTTTCTCTAGCTACTTCTTCAAGAATAAATATATCATCTGCATCAGTTTGTAAGCCAACAAATAAATGAGCAATATCACCTAACTTTACAGGTAATTCGTTAATTTTATCAAACCATTTTTGATCTTTTTCACTTACAAAATTCCACTCATGATCAGAGATGCAAGAAATAGGAAAAGTTTGGCTAAGTATGTTATTATTTTCATGATTACGCCAATCAATCAAACTATTAATCTTCTGAAATTCAAAAGTTTTATTTTCCCGCTTGCTTAAAAATAGTAAACAAGTGTATGTAGTTGCTTTTGTAAAAACTTGTTCATCTCCAAAATAAATAATTTGATTTAATGATTTATTTTCCGCTATCAATCTTCTAATAACTTCCCCATATTGAGCATTAAAAAACTTATGGGGTAAAATAAAACCTAAATAGCCATCTTTTCTTAATAGTTCTAATCCCTTTTCCACAAAGACAACATA
>LJOT01000288.1 GCA_001672075.1 Anabaena sp. CRKS33 | reverse complement strand
GACGAATTTATTCATATAATTGAGGGGGAAAAATGGGAATTGTTAGCAGAAAAGATTAAATTAAATCACCAAGCACTTCACAACTTTCTAGAATAGGGTTTGCTGAAAAAGTTGTAGGTAAGCTGTTACGCAGCCAAATTGTAGAATCCTAATATGGTTTAATTTTGTGATGCAGGCATCATTCTTACTATGATTATACAAATTAAATGCGTTACAGCTTAATAGCTATGTTTATATGAATTGCAGCTATCGGTAATTCCAAAAATGCTGATCAAAACTTAGGTAAAAGCTGAAATAGCTATAGCTTCGTGAGTTGAGACAACCTGAGCATAGGCAAAGCCAAGTGCTGACATAAAGGCACAGTGAACTTCTAAAGCAGGTGTAATATGACCATGAAATTCAAGATTCTTAGCTGCACAAGCATCATGAGCAACAATACAGTCGAAACCTAAATCATTTGCAGCACGAGTTGTCGCATCTATACACATATTACTCATAGCTCCACAAATCACTAATCTTTCCACCCCAGCATTACGTAAATCATCAAGAAGAGTAGTCTGACGAAAACTGTTCGGGAACTCCTTGATAATAATCTTTTCGTTTTTCTGGGGTTTCACAGAATCATGAATCTCAGCGCCATAGGTGTCAACAACAAAAAATGGTGCGTCAGGATTCTTGGCAATATGTTGAACATGAAAAATTGGTTGCTTTTTCTCACGAAAGGCAGTCAGAAGCCTGCCAGCATTAAAAGCTGCTATATCCATGCCGACAAGTTCCCATTTACCACCGGGGAAGTAATCATTTTGAATGTCAACTAAAACTAGTGCTGTTTTCACGTCATTATCTCCTTAAAATTTGACGATAACTCTCTTTTAACACAGATTCTTAGTCCAGATAAATTCTATATGACATTAACTTACAACTTGTAGCTTCTTTAATAGATGAAAATATTTTCTCACCTTCAAAGATATAGGAGTCATAGCTAAGTGTTACTTCTTCTTGAAAGCCTATTTTCCGAAATAGATTTTGAGATGGGATTCCAGTTAGTTCAGAAATAACCACAGAAAAATAGTTCCGCTTGGCTAACCTTAAATTCTCCTTGATTAAATTCGTAGCAATTTTTTGATTTTTGTATTCATCTTTAACCCCTAATAAAAGAATATGTAAAGTCTGAAATAATTCCCAGTAATAATATTGATATTTACCGAAATAACTATATCTTAACTCCTGGGAAAACTCGTGAATTGCTGCAAATTTATGACTGAGTTGGTGAATATAAGGGGGAATAGTCATCAAATGTTCTGAGATAACAAAACCAACAATAATTCCATTATCTTCAGTGGCAACAATAGAAAGCCTATCCACAATCGCTTTCCTCAAATAAGCTTCAGCTAATTGTCGAAATTCTTGATAATTTATCTGCAAACTTTTAGTTATGGGTTCATTATTCACAAATAACTGAGAGCATAAATCAACAGTTTGTTCAAAGTCCTGTGATTCAATAATGCGGAACTTTACCATTTATTGATCATCAATAATTCCAGTATTTACAACACAAATCATTAAAGCTAAATAGCAAGGCTTGAAAAACCCAAATATTTAGAAATTTAAGTTTTCTATTGTGGGCAAATATGCCCACAACCTATGTACAATCAGATGTAATTTAACTCATCTAATCATGACAATTGCCTCTGATTATGTCATATATCATTTGATATGACTTAGGACTTACGCAAATGTCACACCAAAAATCTGTTGTAGGGTGCGTCAGACCGCATAAATTATGCAAATAAACAGATTGTTGATATCTGACACACCCTACCAATGTACCAGTTGTGTAAGTCCTGATGACCGACAAATCAGAAATACTACTAACAGAGATTAGTATTGTCCTGCGGTCAGATCAATTACTTTCAAAGAGGGCTTTTCCTGAGTATGCAAATACAATTTCTCCTTTTTGCCTTCCTGCTCCAGTTCAAGGACGAATCTATAATTATAAACACCAGGTTTTAAAGTGCTTAATACTGCACCAGCCCAATAGTAATAAACTGGACAATAACGATGACGCATCATATCTGGACCACCATAAACCTTCAACTCAGTGCAGATTTTGGTTTCAGAAAATTCCTCAGCGTCACCTTCTTGTTGACTATCCAAGAAAACAATGTTATTAATTTTTGGCATAGGTGGCCATACGCCCTCTGGACTCTTTTCCATATCCATGGGATAGATAATCCAATTCAGAACCTGTCCGGGCTTACAAACGGTTTGTAAATGATCTGTTCCCTGTCCTTGCCCCCCTACGCTGTTGTCCATCATGTATAGGGTGTTTTTCAGGCTTCCCGTTCTCACAGCTTTATGAACGTCTATGACAGTGACTATATTCAGTTGCACTGAATTTAGCTGTCCAGGATTTTGCTTCTTGAGAGTAGACTTATCTGACATGGTTTTCCTCTTGCTTAGTTAAATTGTGATTCTTGGCAGTTTAGGCATCTTTACCCACAAGATAGAGAGGGGAAGCGGTGGCTATAGACTCTGCCCGAGTTCCCACTTTAAATTTGATGGTGTAAGGAATTGATTGGATACTCTTTTTCACCGTGCCAGACCAGTAGGAGACATCTGTACCTTCATAAACCTTCTTTTGTGGTTCGCAGTATTTCTTGTCAATGATGATTTCATCAATGGCGGCATAGGCTTCACATTCTAAGAATGTCACTGTCCAAACCAATACATCTCCTACTGAAACCATGGTTTTTAAATTCTCTGTACCATGGCCTGTAGAACCAGATGCTTTCTCAGTGTCCGTAAAATATACTTGTCCGCTCAAGGAATCAGTTGCCAATGCCCCCACAACATCTATTACACTGGCGATCGTTATTGTTTTTGCCATAATCTGTCTTCCATTTTTTGAAATTGCGTTTGAAAATCAAGCATTTGACTAGGCTTTAGGGATTGGTAGGTATCCAATACCTGCATTTGTAAACCCATTTTTCTTGGGATCATTAGAAATCTTGATATAAGCATCATGGGTAAAATCTACTGGTACCCAAGCCCATGCTTGATTCTCACGAGATAGTTTGTACAACTGTATATGCATTGTGTAAGCATAAGTTCCCGGTCTAGATGTATCCACAGATGCAGCCCAGTACCAGCCATCTGTCACCATATCAGGAGAGCCATAGGCAGCAGGATAAATGACATTTTTATCAACTGCTTCGCCAGTGATGTTTGTAATAATTGGATTGAGAGAATTGATTTCGGGAATTTTCCCATCCACCTCAGTCACAAGGTTTCCTGTGACATCCATAATTTTTTGTCCAAGATGGCCAATGTCCTGATTAACGTTACTCTTTTTACTCTGAACTTGAGTCTTGATACCGACAGCTTTCGAGATCTTTTGTAATTCCTGGACGACACTAGAGATGTTTTGAGATTTGTCAGCATTAGCACCGGTCAGTCTATCTGTAAGGGCTTGTATCTCTTCAAGTACCTTGAGATCGCTATTTTTTGACTTGTCTGATAGAAAGCTCTTGGGCAAGGTAGGGGGCAAAGAACCAACTCCATAGGGCAGCCAGTTCAAAACCTGCTCATTAGCTTGAGAACCATCACAGTAACTAGTGCCATTAATTGCAGAAATTAATTTGCCAGTGCCTAAACCTTCAGACCCCTGCAATTTCATGTTGTCGAACAGGTAAGTATTACCTTCCAAAGTGTTGGCTTCTATGGCCGCTGCCACATCAATCAACAATATTATTCCCAACTGTTGGCTCATAAAGATTCCTTTTTCTCTGAGTTTAAGTTTGTTTTCACTCTTCAACGCTTAGTTTCAACCGTCCATAAAGTCCTATCTTTACAGGGGTTTTTGTTGTTTTTTATCAAGCTGAGGTTAAATGCACTTCAAAGCAGGAGTATCTACATACATCAGACAGTTCTTGCCTTCATACATTTGCAACTCAAATCTATAGCGATAATCTACGCCGGGTACAAGATAGTATGGGACAATGCCAGACCAAACATTCAAATGCAGCTTATCGCTTTCCAGTTTTGTAGGGTCATCTGGAAGCGGTTCAACACTAGTACCATCTTGGTTAAGAAAGGTAATCTTTCTGATAGCTACTGGTGTCTGCAAATCAAGAGCTAAAATTGTCCACTGGATAATTTGTCCTGGGTGGCACAAGGTGACTAAATTGGTTGTTCCCTGATTGAGACTACCCAGAGGGCTATTGTCCATCAGGCAAAGATTACCATTTAACAGCGTTCCACCCGAAAGTGATTCAATGACATCAACAACACAAAATATGCTGATCTTTGACTCCATAATTTTCCTCGTTATTTTACTTGAAAAAAAACAGTCGTTGACACTCCCCTCAAGTGAGAGGATTCTTGTTAAACAAAGCTAACCTGAAAAAGTTAAGGATTTGCCATTTACAAGCCTACTAGAATAATTAATCTAGGGTTCGGGCATGACATTCCCTACCTTGTGATCCATATCCTGATGTGAGTCAGGATATAGCTGACTTTAGAAAATATCTCTGATTAAAGGTACTTTACCTACTGGAGTCCTATAAATCTCTTCCGACCACTTTTTCACAAGTTTTATTTCAAACTTATACCCACTCTTTTCAGTGTAATATACATTAGCTTCTCCTATATTAAA
>LJOT01001109.1 GCA_001672075.1 Anabaena sp. CRKS33 | reverse complement strand
TCCTCTAATCGACTCCCGCATGTAGGCGCAAAACACTTCCTCAGTGCACAGCCCTTGCTTCATTCCTTGTAATATCTTCCCTTTTGGTTTTTTGTTCATGTTCATGGTGGTTGGTTGGTTGTTGCCTTCTTCCGCACCTGCCTTGTGGCAGGGCAGCCAACCATCCGCCATCAACTTTTAACGCTCAAAAAAACGCGGCC
>LJOT01001108.1 GCA_001672075.1 Anabaena sp. CRKS33 | reverse complement strand
CGGAATGGTTCAAATACGGCATAATTAGCCGCCATTTTCCCTAATACGCCTAGTGTTGTTAGGTTGGTGGGTGGGGATGAGGGGATAAATAATACGTCAATCTGTCTGACTTCTGCGGTGATGTCTTTACTGGTTTCTACTTGTCCATAGGGTGTTAATAGTTCTGTTAGATATTGTTTAGCAAATTGATCATGTATAAAG
>LJOT01001107.1 GCA_001672075.1 Anabaena sp. CRKS33 | reverse complement strand
TTTGATATTCTCAACCCGACTTTGTAGGCTTGGTGCTAACCATCCTTCTGGACGGGTTCTATTCAAAAACCTTGGTTGTCTGTAACGAGTTTTTCTTGCACGTCTAGAACGTCTTAATTGCCTTCTAGAAGTTAAAGCATCTCTAATTGCAAAGCCTCTATGTTTTAATTCAGCAGCAAATACAACCTCGCCAGTTGAATC
>LJOT01001106.1 GCA_001672075.1 Anabaena sp. CRKS33 | reverse complement strand
GCAACGACAACTGCGGCCGCAAAATTATCTGTTGGTGTTAATTCCCTTAAATTCCAATCTCCTGATACAAGTAATCTACTGGGTTGATTTTTTGTTAAAGATATTTTAATTTCTTCTAACTTGACTAAACCATCTCCTGTAGCTTTTACATAAGCTTCTTTACAAGTCCAATAACGGAAAAACATTTGTTTTTGTTCTTCAGAAGAAACTAA
>LJOT01001105.1 GCA_001672075.1 Anabaena sp. CRKS33 | reverse complement strand
TGTCTGACTTCTGCGGTGATGTCTTTACTGGTTTCTACTTGTCCATAGGGTGTTAATAGTTCTGTTAGATATTGTTTAGCAAATTGATCATGTATAAAGCGAGTCATTTATTTTGACTTTGATTAGTAGATATGGGTTATATAGCAATCCTAAATGAAATGTGAACATCTCTTATTTTCCTACCTCTGTGTCCTCTGTGTCTCTGTGGTTCGTTAAAAAAAC
>LJOT01001104.1 GCA_001672075.1 Anabaena sp. CRKS33 | reverse complement strand
GTTATCAACCACCGAGGGCATAGCCGTTGCCCATCCATGGATCTTAAAAAAGAGAGGGGCCGAATGGATCAGGTCACGGCCTTTCAGCCCTGTCCCGACTGGCTTCGTGACCTCTCCCATGGGATCTCCACAGTTCGTATATTGAACTTCCCCTCTCTTCCTGCTGCAACGGATGCGAAGCAACGGCCAGGCAAGCAATTCCTGAGTTCCTGATGAAAATTCTTTGTCT
>LJOT01001103.1 GCA_001672075.1 Anabaena sp. CRKS33 | reverse complement strand
TCCCATAACGCCCCTGGTGTTTCATGAATGATCAGAGATTTTTCTGTATTATACTCAATGGTCACTGCTCCAGCGCTCATTTCACTAACTGCAACCGGGACAATTTCCGCACCACATAGCAAATTAACCAGAGTGCTTTTACCGCTGCTGGTAGTTCCCGTTGTGGCCAGGGTGAGAGTAGGATTTTGTAGTTCGTAGACTAGCTGAGTTAATGCTGTTTCTAATTTATC
>LJOT01001102.1 GCA_001672075.1 Anabaena sp. CRKS33 | reverse complement strand
GGCTCCTCGCTGTTTTAAGTGGGTGAAGACGAGATATAGAGGAATAATCAGGAAATCAGCCGTAACGGATGCGTAGCAACGGCCGGGCCAGCCAAATCAGGAAAAGAAAGGGAGGAATGCGGGTTATCAACCACCGAGGGCATAGCCGTTGCCCATCCATGGATCTTAAAAAAGAGAGGGACCGAATGGATATCAGGTCATGGCCTTTCAGCCCTGTCCCTACTGGCTTCGT
>LJOT01001101.1 GCA_001672075.1 Anabaena sp. CRKS33 | reverse complement strand
AGGCTGAATCATTGAAGAAAGCAACTCATCGAAATTACAAAGACCCTAATTCTTTGTATTGTGTTAACCCTAATTGAGAATACACAGTTATTAGCATAACAAGTGCTAAAGAACCACAATAAATAAAATCAATAAAGACCTAGATTTGTGGAGATTTAGCACTGCTAAACCGCTCCGTATTCAGGATATCTGAGATTGTGGGATAGGATTTCAAGATTGGGAAAATACCTAC
>LJOT01001100.1 GCA_001672075.1 Anabaena sp. CRKS33 | reverse complement strand
GAAATTGGAGAACGTAATGGCACAACCCTAATTATAATGCCAGGAGATGACGGACTTGATCTTGATTTAATCTCCAAATCTACAATTGCTCCAGAAATTGTCCAGAAAATCTGGCAATATTTTCAAGAAGGTGGTACAGAAAATTTCCTCAATGCTTTAAAATTTATCGCTGATACGGCTTTATTAACAGAATTTAATCCTCCACCTCCACAACCTGTTCCCCGTGTGGGTTTGTATG
>LJOT01001099.1 GCA_001672075.1 Anabaena sp. CRKS33 | reverse complement strand
CAGATGGTCATACTATCGCTAACCATACTTGGCATCACTGGTATCATCACATGAATGCACAGGTAGCAGCTGCGGAAGTTGCAAATACCGGAGACATAATTTATCAAACTACAGGAGTGAAAACTAGTCTATTTCGTCCACCTGGTGGCAACATGACCAATGGGGTGGTAGCTTATGCTAAAAGTAATAAATATGCTGTTATTATGTGGTCATCTGATTCCAAAGACTATTCACGTCCG
>LJOT01001098.1 GCA_001672075.1 Anabaena sp. CRKS33 | reverse complement strand
CACCCACATTGACAAACATGAGTTCTAACTGATAGGGATTTTCTAACTATTTCTCCACAATTAGAACAATTTTGAGAAGTATATTGTGGTGCAACTGATACAATTACACGCCCATAGACTTTACCAAAATATTCTAACCATTGAGTAAATAATGACCATCCCACATCACTAATTGACTTAGCTAATTTGCTATTTTTAACCATATTTTTCACTTGCAGTTTTTCAAAGGCCACTAAATC
>LJOT01001097.1 GCA_001672075.1 Anabaena sp. CRKS33 | reverse complement strand
ATCCTCACCTTTAATCCAGGCTAAAGCAATTTGAGCATCTTTGACATTTTTCAACAACAAAAATAATATTGCTCTGAGAAAATTGAAATCAATTCCAGTTTGATTTTCTAAGATTGCTTCCACCAATTCATCAAAAAAGCCTGATAGAGTAGCTTTACTTTGACTAGCTACAATATATTTTCGTAACTTATCAGGTGAATTACATTTTTCAATATATGAGCGATATTTATCCTCAAACTCTG
>LJOT01001096.1 GCA_001672075.1 Anabaena sp. CRKS33 | reverse complement strand
ACACTTGTATACCATATACCAGAAGGGGATTGCATACTATTTTCACCACTGCAACCCCTCAGGGTGTTACCACTCTCACCCAAGGGGGGCCTCCTGCAGTGCCATCTCAAGGGGCTACAGGCAAAGTCATGGCCATGCCTACCCCACTTCCAACACTCCTATTATGCAACCACCAACCAAAACACTTGTATACCATATACCAGAAGGGGATTGCATACTATTTTCACCACTGCAACCCCTCAGGG
>LJOT01001095.1 GCA_001672075.1 Anabaena sp. CRKS33 | reverse complement strand
TTGCCACATTTGACCCATATTTTGACCAAAAATCGTCAAACTAGGGTTAGCTAGGGTTAGCTAGGGTTAGAAATTTTTTGATGATTTTTGGGGAAATTTTTGCAGAAATGAATTCTCCGTAGAAAATAATGTAAGAAAAAGTCATTTTTTGCCACATTTGACCCATATTTTGACCAAAAATCGTCAAACTAGGGTTAGCTAGGGTTAGCTAGGGTTAGAAATTTTTTGATGATTTTTGGGGAAATTT
>LJOT01001094.1 GCA_001672075.1 Anabaena sp. CRKS33 | reverse complement strand
CGACTGTCCACTCTACCATAGGTTTGTCCCACAGGTGACTTAATTACTTGTCCTACCAAGTTCATCAAGTGATAAGCTAGGGGAATGGGGACAAAATCAGATAATGCTAGTCTACCACCGGGTTTTAAAACTCGCTTTGCTTCTTGGAAAAAACGCTCCCGGCTGGGAAAATGAAAAATACACTCCACTGCCAGTACCACATCAAAGGAAGCATCTTCAAAAGGAAGTTGACAGGCATCACCTTGTA
>LJOT01001093.1 GCA_001672075.1 Anabaena sp. CRKS33 | reverse complement strand
GGTCCCTTCCATGCTGAAGGTCGCTCGTAGCCTCAAGCGTCATCTCTCCGGCCTTCTGGCCTTCTTCACCCATCCTATCAGTAACGCCATGGCAGAGGGCTTTAACTCAAAAATCCAAGTCATTAAAAGCTCCGCCAGGGGCTTCCGTAACCCAAAAAACTGGCGCATCGCCATCCTCTTCCATATGGGTAAATTACATCTCTCCCCTTATCATCCTTCCCTCACTTCCCAAGCCGTTTGACGAAGAAGC
>LJOT01001092.1 GCA_001672075.1 Anabaena sp. CRKS33 | reverse complement strand
CTATGTTAAATAAATACCTATATGATTTTACCAAATCATCCCCAAATTCAACACAAAACCCTTTAAAACATCTTCCCCCAAAACCCCAGCAGGAGAATCCAAAACCTCAACCTCCTTCCCTTGTCTATAAATCTCCACCTGACGAGATTTCCGATTAATTAATATACCCAAACCCACACCATTATCTATATATTCCTGCATCTTTTCCTGTGTAGTCTTCAAACTATCACTAGGAGAAAGTAACTCAATC
>LJOT01001091.1 GCA_001672075.1 Anabaena sp. CRKS33 | reverse complement strand
AAACACTGCGCCATTGGCAAGAATCGGCGTAAGGTTTGCACCAGGAATATGGCGCACGGTCCCGCCATCCTCATGCGGAATGTAGGTGCCGTGCCAGTCCACCGATACGATAGGGCCACCTAGCCCGGGCTTGTCACGGACAGAAACCACGGTGCCCCGTGCGCGAGACACAAACAGTTGTTCATCCCCTGCGCGGCGGATAACTGCCTGAGAAAATGCCACGGGTTGACCCGGGCGGAATGTGAGCTTTGGCATAGGTCA
>LJOT01001090.1 GCA_001672075.1 Anabaena sp. CRKS33 | reverse complement strand
TTGAGTAAATAATGACCATCCCACATCACTAATTGACTTAGCTAATTTGCTATTTTTAACCATATTTTTCACTTGCAGTTTTTCAAAGGCCACTAAATCATTAGATTTAACCACGCACAATGCTGTCTTTATAGCAAAGTCTTTACGCTGACGTGAAACTTGCAAATGTTTTCTACCAAGACGGTTAATAGCTTTTTTTCGATTATTAGAACCTTTATTTTTACGACTAACTTTTTTTTGTAATCGTTTTAAAGATTTTTCTGA
>LJOT01001089.1 GCA_001672075.1 Anabaena sp. CRKS33 | reverse complement strand
CGGTTTCCTGTTTCTGAACCGGCGGGTGACATAATTGATATTTCTCCAAATTTATTTCTCTCAATGCGTAAATCACGGTTTAATTGACAGAATTGAAAGAATTGATCATCTGTCATGGATGAAGGCATTTGCAATATTAAGGGAGATGAAAGCATAATTATTTTCTATTATTTTGTTGATTATTTTCTTTACCAAATTTTACCCATATTCAAAACAAATCCCGGTAAAACAGGATCACAATTCACAGTATCAGGATTTTCTAAAT
>LJOT01001088.1 GCA_001672075.1 Anabaena sp. CRKS33 | reverse complement strand
GTTTATCCACCCCCTTGAGCCACCAGTAGCGGGTTCCTTTGAGCAAGGATGGATCTCCTTGCTTGGCCATCTGAGCTGCCTCGCTACGGCGAGTTTTTTCAATGGCCTCATGGAGCATTTTCACCACATGGAACTTATCAAAAACGACGACGGCTGCTGGTAATGTCATCCTCACGCTTGCCTCGTAGGCAGCGCTCATGTCCATGGCTACGGCTTGCACCGCACGGCGCTGTGCCTCTTGAGGTAGCGCGGCTTCCAGTGCTCT
>LJOT01001087.1 GCA_001672075.1 Anabaena sp. CRKS33 | reverse complement strand
GTGAAAAACTCACGCTCCATCTGCTCGTACTTCGCCCGCAACTCGGGTGGCATCTCTACCTCGATGTTGTTGACGATCAGATCGGGCAGCGGGTTGTAGTCCTCGGCGCTCATCTCCAACGTGATGTCGCCGATGAGGGTCTTGATGACCGTCTCGGTGTCGTCGTAAGGAACCTCCTTGTAGGGGCCGGCTTTTCGGTAGAACCGGGTGCGGAACGCGGTTTTGCTGGTACCCAGGCGCTGGCCCTTGTCCACCACCAGGTACTG
>LJOT01001086.1 GCA_001672075.1 Anabaena sp. CRKS33 | reverse complement strand
GTATTCCCCCTGATTGTGAATTTGAATATAGTGCGCCAGTCATCAAAGAAAACGAAACCCGTTTAGATGGATTATTAACACCAGTCAACAAAAAAACAGATTTTCCACTAATCTTTCTCGAAGCGCAAATGCAAAGAGATCAGAAATTTTATGGGCGTTACTTTCGAGGTATATTTAGCTATCTCGAACAATATGAAACCAAGCGAAGTTGGCAAGGATTACTAATTATATTAAACAACAGATTAGACTTAGGTTCAGAAATTCCCTAC
>LJOT01001085.1 GCA_001672075.1 Anabaena sp. CRKS33 | reverse complement strand
GCTCGTGCCATTGGTATACGCCACAACAGGAGTTGTCCCCGTGCCACTCGGCTGAGTGTCAAGCCTGCGAAAAAAGCTGTCTAGCCCGGTGGTTAAAGCGCGTAGTGCCCCGCGAACATTAGGTGATGGAGTTTGAGCGGTAACAGGGATGCGCTCTACTGACAGGTTGGTGTAATTCACCACTGCCGCAATAGTTGCACCCGGAACATTCCGCAACAGCGCACCGGGGTTAGCATTAAACAACCAATCCGCGCCGTCGAACGTTATTAC
>LJOT01001084.1 GCA_001672075.1 Anabaena sp. CRKS33 | reverse complement strand
ATGACGGCGAGGCATGCGCAGATGAGAAGGAAGCCCATGGTGTCAACCCTCCGCTTTCTTGATGACTGCCAGCGCGTTGTGGAGCGCAATGGTTTCGCCGTCCAGTCGCCCTGTACTCGCGTCAACCAAGTCGCGCAGCGCATCCAACAGTTCGGCGTTCACCGCCTTCAGGTCTTCGATTCGTATCTCATACCCGCGCACTGACAGCTTCACCTCATGTAAAAAGTTGATCTGATGCAGCCTTTCGTTCTCTTTGTGCAATCGGCGCAGTTC
>LJOT01001083.1 GCA_001672075.1 Anabaena sp. CRKS33 | reverse complement strand
AGCAAGATGCTCGCACTACAATTACCCTATTAAATAATTGAGATGATAATTGATGTTATTTAATAATAGCGAGATGTTATTTAACAATAGCGAGATGTTATTTAACAATAGCGAGATGTTATTTAATAATAGCGAGATGTTATTTAACAATAGCGAGATGTTATTTAACAATAGCGAGCAAGATGCTCGCACTACAATTACCCTATTAAATAATTGAGATGATAATTGATGTTATTTAATAATAGCGAGATGTTATTTAACAATAGCGAGATGTT
>LJOT01001082.1 GCA_001672075.1 Anabaena sp. CRKS33 | reverse complement strand
CCGTCCAACACCCGCACCCCCCGCACCGTCGAACCGGCACTCAAACCGTCATAACTCGGGCAGGAATCCTCGGATTCATGTGGCGCTTGGCCAGATCGGGGCCCGGGGGTCCCGCACAGCCTCTGCAGGTTTCCAGGCTCCATCCACACGCATCATGTCTCACTTGCGCCACCTCACCCCGTCCAACACCCGCACCCCCCGCACCGTCGAACCGGCACTCAAACCGTCATAACTCGGGCAGGAATCCTCGGATTCATGTGGCGCTTGGCCAGATCGG
>LJOT01001081.1 GCA_001672075.1 Anabaena sp. CRKS33 | reverse complement strand
CGTGGCCCTGGAGCCCTTGGTGCAAGCCCTTCGCGAGCATGTGCTGGCCCAAGGGGTATTGCACGCCGACGAGACCCCGATCAAGTTGCTCGACCCGGGTGCCGGCAAGACCCATCAGGCCTATGCCTGGGTCTACCGCACCAGCGACTTGTGCACGAGCAAAAAAGCGGTGATCTACCAATTCGCCCGCAGCCGCGCGGGTGAACATGCGAGAGAGATGCTGCAAGACTTCCGCGGCAGTCTGATCACCGATGACTACTCGGGCTACAAGGCTTTA
>LJOT01001080.1 GCA_001672075.1 Anabaena sp. CRKS33 | reverse complement strand
ACCCCAGAACAAGTTTACAAACAATTTGGCTACCACCCTAAGACGACGGCAGAATGGGCTGACTTAGGGAAAAAATAGCCGAAGAACAAAATATTCATGAGCTAAATAGTAGCCAATGTGATTTAATAGAAGGTAGTGCAGTCTAGACTATGAAACTCAAAGTTAAAAATCAGTTAACCGTTACGAGAATCGCCATTTTAGGGACTAAAAAACTAAATATTTGGAAATCTAACGAACTTGATTTAATTGCTTTGCGTTTGGGACAACTACGCTCTGAC
>LJOT01001079.1 GCA_001672075.1 Anabaena sp. CRKS33 | reverse complement strand
AGGGCCTAAACCTGGTCAGCCTGGTTAGGCTGGACACAGAATGCGCAGTCCCGGGGTTCAAATGCGCCAGAAGCTCGGATAACCAATGGTGGCCAGCTTCGCTTAAGGCGGGGTATGGGGGTCTATGTAGTAAACTAGCCACCACTCCTGACTGAGCTCCCCATGACCATGGCAGCCAAACTGAGGGCCTAAACCTGGTCAGCCTGGTTAGGCTGGACACAGAATGCGCAGTCCCGGGGTTCAAATGCGCCAGAAGCTCGGATAACCAATGGTGGCCAGCTT
>LJOT01001078.1 GCA_001672075.1 Anabaena sp. CRKS33 | reverse complement strand
ATTATTTTGTTGATTATTTTCTTTACCAAATTTTACCCATATTCAAAACAAATCCCGGTAAAACAGGATCACAATTCACAGTATCAGGATTTTCTAAATATTCTTCTTTTTCTCCAGGACGATAAATATAAACTCGGCGATTTTTACGGTCAATTAATAAACCTAGTTGGATTCCTGGTTCTTGCATATATTCCTGCATTTTCTCTTTTAAAGGTTGCAAATTATCAGAATCTGACCTTAATTCAATCACAAAATCAGGACAAATAGGTGCAAATTTTTTCTG
>LJOT01001077.1 GCA_001672075.1 Anabaena sp. CRKS33 | reverse complement strand
ATCAAGTCCAGGATAACAAATTTAAAATCAATTGTCAACCCCCTTGATAGTATTTTTTGGGCTTTTATTGGGAGTGGGAATTATTCGATAAGTTGTGGACGTACAAAATCATCTGTGTTTATCTGCGTTTCCTTCCTAATTCCTGTACCTATAAAGAAACTGCCAATTATCAAGATAGTTCTTCCTCATCAAGTCCAGGATAACAAATTTAAAATCAATTGTCAACCCCCTTGATAGTATTTTTTGGGCTTTTATTGGGAGTGGGAATTATTCGATAAGTTGTGGA
>LJOT01001076.1 GCA_001672075.1 Anabaena sp. CRKS33 | reverse complement strand
TGCCTTGACGCTTGATTTGGTCATTTAAAATGCGGCGGACTACTTCTTTCCGAAAGGGAATTTCTAAATGCTTGGATAGCATTTGAAAACAGGCCAAACTAGATTCTAGTTCTCCCTGTCCTTTAAAAAAGGGATATTTTTGATTTTTTGGTAAATCCTTTGATGTACTTGTCCCAATAAATTCCGATTCTATTGCGTAGGGAACTTCTTCTATGGTGACAGTACCATCTAATAGATTTTCTAATTTCTCTGTTTTTAGAGGTGGACTATCAATTAATGATAAATCA
>LJOT01001075.1 GCA_001672075.1 Anabaena sp. CRKS33 | reverse complement strand
AGAAAAATTGTAGTTTTCGACATCTGCCATGGATCCAATGGACTGTTTTTGTTGAAACTCATCATTATCACTCTTTTATGGATCCATACTGTCCATTTGGTGTGTAGCTTGACTCATTGGGGTCATTGGGCCCTTATCCATCATCCCAAGCACCCCCAAAATCAGCCTGGATCTGGCAAGTGCCCACACAGAAAAATTGTAGTTTTCGACATCTGCCATGGATCCAATGGACTGTTTTTGTTGAAACTCATCATTATCACTCTTTTATGGATCCATACTGTCCATTTG
>LJOT01001074.1 GCA_001672075.1 Anabaena sp. CRKS33 | reverse complement strand
CTGATGATGGCAAATTTGGGAGGGCGGCCAGCAACAATTCTTACCTCCGAGAATCGTTTGTAATGCCTTCAGCACAGCAACTAGAAGCCTCTAGTGGCCCATTATACTTGGTACCGATAGCAGGGAAGGAAATGTCTTCTTTTCAAACACATCCCAACCCTCACTGCCGCAAGCCTCCCACATGGCTGACCTGATGATGGCAAATTTGGGAGGGCGGCCAGCAACAATTCTTACCTCCGAGAATCGTTTGTAATGCCTTCAGCACAGCAACTAGAAGCCTCTAGTGGCC
>LJOT01001073.1 GCA_001672075.1 Anabaena sp. CRKS33 | reverse complement strand
GCAAATTTGGGAGGGCGGCCAGCAACAATTCTTACCTCCGAGAATCGTTTGTAATGCCTTCAGCACAGCCACTAGAAGCCTCTAGTGGCCCATTATACTTGGTACTGATAGCATGGAAGGAAATGTCTTGGGTTAAAACACATCCCAACCCATCACTGCCGCAACAAGCCCACATGGCTGACCTGATGATGGCAAATTTGGGAGGGCGGCCAGCAACAATTCTTACCTCCGAGAATCGTTTGTAATGCCTTCAGCACAGCCACTAGAAGCCTCTAGTGGCCCATTATACT
>LJOT01001072.1 GCA_001672075.1 Anabaena sp. CRKS33 | reverse complement strand
AGTAGCACCAGCTCAGGCTGATGTGGACAGCACTAGATACGATATGGTGTCCCAATGTGCTGCTGCTGCTGGCCAGCCCAAATTGGACCTCAACCCGGCTCATACGAGGTTGTAGTGTCGTTTGTAGTTGAGATGACGGTCTGAGCCGGCTCATTTATTTTGATTCCTACCCCATATGAACTCTATTTGGTCAGTAGCACCAGCTCAGGCTGATGTGGACAGCACTAGATACGATATGGTGTCCCAATGTGCTGCTGCTGCTGGCCAGCCCAAATTGGACCTCAACCCGGC
>LJOT01001071.1 GCA_001672075.1 Anabaena sp. CRKS33 | reverse complement strand
AGACCATAGTTGAAGGTAATATCAATCCTCAAAACGTTACTTATACCGTTACTCTTTCCAAAACCAGCACCCAAACTATTACCGTCCAATATGCCACGGCTAACGGTACAGCCATAGCAGGATCAGACTATACCAGCACCAGCGGAACTCTCACCTTTAACCCCGGTGTTACCAGTCAAGTGATCAATATTCCTATTCTCAATGATTCCATAAATGAAGCTAATGAAACCTTTACTCTCAACCTGGCTTCTCCAATTAATGCCAGCCTTGGTACGGCAAAAACGGCTACCACA
>LJOT01001070.1 GCA_001672075.1 Anabaena sp. CRKS33 | reverse complement strand
ACAAGTAGACATACATGTACATACAGGCTCAGATGTACAGACAGACAGACAGACAGACAGACAGACAGACGGAACAGACAAGCACAGAATGGGAGGAGCATGGCAGGAATGCAGGAGGGCAGGAATGCAGGAGGGCAGGAATGCAGGCGGGCAGGAATGCAGCCAGACAGACGGATGTAGATAAAGACAAATGTACAAGTAGACATACATGTACATACAGGCTCAGATGTACAGACAGACAGACAGACAGACAGACAGACAGACGGAACAGACAAGCACAGAATGGGAGGAGC
>LJOT01001069.1 GCA_001672075.1 Anabaena sp. CRKS33 | reverse complement strand
GCCCTATAGAGGGACGGGGATTCTTGTTTCAATGAGCAACCTTGCCCAAACTTGTCTCCAAGTCTGGGTAGAGGGTCATCTCTCCACAAGCGTTAGAAGTTCCGGTGCGCCCCACCGTACTTAGATCATAGCCAGTTTGTTTTAGTGCTTTAGTTAGAATGTTAATTGCAGCATTGTGGTCACGGTCAAGTATGCACCCACATTGACAAACATGAGTTCTAACTGATAGGGATTTTCTAACTATTTCTCCACAATTAGAACAATTTTGAGAAGTATATTGTGGTGCAACTGAT
>LJOT01000040.1 GCA_001672075.1 Anabaena sp. CRKS33 | reverse complement strand
AATTTTTAATTCTGCTAAAGATTTTTGGTTAAATTCTTCTTTTTCTAACTTGACTAGCTGTTTATTAGTTTTCATCAACTCTTCTAAGATTTTTTCGCTATTTATTGCCAACTTAGTTATGTGTTTATATTTAAGCTATTTTTGTTACTTATTACACTTATATTTGTACTACAAAATGAAGTGCGGAATGTGGGTAATAAGACAGTTGCATTTTTCGTTTGCAATATCTGTCTAATGGCATTCTAGTCATGATAAAAATCCTGACATGGGATGATTTTGTAGTTATGGAATTGGCGGATACTGGTATTGGTATCGTCTTTAATAGCGCAGCATGATCATCAGCTTTTATCATGACTCATAAAATTGAACTTCAATCTCTTAGGGGACTATCTGCACTCACCGCAGGTAATCGCCTCAAACAAGAAGGATATAATGAGTTACCATCTACCCAACATCGCCAAATCTGGGAAATTGCCCTGGAAATCTTTCAAGAGCCAATTTTTCTGCTTTTATTAGGCTGTGGCATCATTTACTTATTTTTGGGTGATGCTCAGGAAGCTTTAATTTTGTTAGGTTTCATCTTTTTTATTGTCGGCATTAACTTATACCAAGAACAAAAAACAGAAAAATCACTGGAAGCACTACGGGATCTTTCTAGTCCCCGTGCATTGGTTATTCGTGATGGAAAACGTCAACGCATTGCGGGACGGGAAGTAGTTCGTGAAGATGTGATAGTTTTATCAGAGGGTGATAGAGTTCCAGCAGATGCTGTGGTGATATGGTCTACCCATTTGAGCATTGATGAATCGCTATTAACTGGGGAATCTTTACCTGTTCGTAAGCAATCTGTCAGGGATACCACTGATTTAGAAAACACTATCAGAAGCAGCACACAGCACCGTCCCGGTGGTGAAGATTTGCCTTTTGTCTATTCGGGAACCCTGATAGTTCAAGGTCAAGGAATTGCCCAAGTCTATGCCACGGGTATGCAGACAGAAATGGGGAAAATTGGTAAAGCCTTGCAAACTGTAGCACAGGAAGACACGGTTCTGCAACGGGAAACTCGCAGGATTGTCAGTAAATTGACCTTTGTAGCGATCGCTATCTGCGTAGCCGTGATCGTTATTTACGGTGCAACTAGGGGCGATTGGCTACAGGGAGTTTTGGCAGGTTTGGCACTGGCTATGGCAATTTTACCTAATGAAATTCCCGTAGTATTGGCAATTTTCCTGGCTTTGGGGGCGTGGAGATTTTCCCAGTCTAGGGTTTTAACTCGGCGTGTCCCTGTGGTAGAAACACTGGGTTCTGCGACTGTTCTCTGTGTAGATAAAACCGGAACTCTGACTTTTAACCGGATGTCAGTTCAGCAATTATTTGTATATGAATCTACAACTTTAACACCGCAATTTTACGATGTTGCCCTGCATCAACAAGAAGCACTACCAGAAACTTTCCATGAATTAATTGAATTTGGCATTTTAGCCAGTCGCAAAGACCCCTTCGACCCCATGGAAAAAGCCCTGAAACAAGTGGGTGATGACTATTTAGCTAGAACAGAACATTTACATCAAGACTGGGAAATACTGCGGGAATATCCCCTCACCGGTGAATTATTGGCCATGTCCTGTGTGTGGCAATCTCCAGAGGATAAATTAATAGTTGCTACTAAAGGATCTCCCGAAGCGATCGCAGATTTATGTCATTTTAACACCCAACAAATCCAAGATTTGCAACAGCAGATTAATCAAATGGCCAGGGCTGGGTTGCGTGTTTTAGGTGTAGCAAAAGTCATTGGACAACATCAAAAAAACAAAACCCTCAAATCTCTTCCCGAAGCCCAACATGACTTTGAATTTGCCTTTTTGGGACTGCTAGGTATGGCCGACCCCGTGCGTCCAACTGTAGCCCCAGCCATTGCCGAGTGCTACACCGCTGGTATACGAGTAGTAATGATTACAGGAGATTACCTCGCCACAGCCCAAAACATTGCCCGCCAAATTGGGCTAAAACCTGCCACAGAAGTGATTACCGGGGCAGAACTGGAAAAAATGCCAGAAGCTGAGTTACTGTCTCAAATTCAAACCGTGAATATCTTTGCCCGCGTCGTCCCAGAACAAAAATTACTGATTGTTAATGCCCTGAAACGCTGCGGTGAAATCGTTGCTATGACCGGAGATGGGGTCAATGATGCCCCGGCCTTGAAAGCCGCAAATATTGGCATTGCTATGGGTGAAAGGGGAACAGATGTCGCCCGTGAATCTGCGGATTTAGTATTGCTAGATGATGATTTTTCTGCCATTGTCCAATCTGTGAGGTTGGGACGGCGAGTATTTGATAACCTGAAAAAAGGTATGGCTTATACTTTAGCAGTTCATATCCCCATTGCAGGGATGTCTCTAATTCCGGTCATATTTCATTGGCCGCTGGTGCTACTACCTATTCACATTGCTTTTCTACATTTAATTATTGACCCGGCTTGTACTATAGTATTTGAGGCCGAACCAGAAGAAACCAATATCATGCACCGTCCACCACGTAATCCCAGAGAGTCGTTATTTAGCCGTCGGACTTTGAAATTGGCACTCCTGCAAGGGGTAAGTGTGTTGGTGGTGCTGCTGGTTGTATTTGCTGTGGCTTTTTATTTTGGACATGGAGAATTTGATGCCCGCACTCTAGCTTTTACTACTCTAATTGTCTCTAACTTGAGTATGATATTAACTAATCGTTCTTGGTCGCGGACTATTCCCGAAATGTTACACACTCCTAATGCAGCACTTTGGTGGGTATTGGGTGGTGGTGTGGTGTTTATGGGACTGGTGCTTTATGTTCCTTTGTTACGCCATTTATTCCGGTTCTCTTTTCTGCATTTTGATGATTTACTAGTTAGTCTTATTTCTGGGGTGTTTAGTATTTTGTGGTTTGAGGGACTCAAAGTTTGGCGACGCAGATATTCATAATCATTAATAATCATCCGCTTATTCAAATTCAAATAGCTTGAGATTGTTTAATTTGTTGGTAACGGGTATGAATATGTCCGGTTTATTTAATCAAACGCAAAAACTTAATGTTAACAATTGAAGAATTATTAAACCCAGATAAACCCAGATAAACCCAGATGAATTAATGGATTTACTTGACTTCTGTTACTCGCCAGCTTAGTTTTAGGTTAACCCAGAAATTCCAAATTGTCGCCACTGCGATCGCTATAAAGTTAGCAATGTAGCGATTAGGAATCAGATAATTAAACACTAAATTCAATACCAGCACATTCAAAACTAACCCAGCCAAACAAACAACGTTGAACTTAATAAAGCGTTTGATCCGGGGTTTCCAGCCCTTCTGCTGTATAGAAACGTCAGCGAATGTCCAAGCATCATTCCACAAAAAATTATTGAAAATAGCAATTTCACCTGCTAAAATCTTACTGCGTGTTAATGGTAAGGCTAGGGTTGTGGGGTCACTTAGTAAATAAAGTATTAACATATCCACAAATACGCCACTCAATCCTACTGCACCAAAACGGAGAAATCGCCCAACAGGAAAGTTTACTTTTTGACTAATTTTTCCTATTCTCCCAGTAGATAACCGTAATCTGATTAAATGTTGAATATAGTCTACATATTGTTTCCATGTGACTTTGCTTTCTCCTTCTGTGCGTTCCCGGAAAATGTAACCAGCTTCACCAATTTCCCCAATTTGTCCCCGGCCAATGACTTCTAAGAGAATTTTATATCCTATGGGATTAAGTGTAGTATTAGCGATCGCATTTCGTCGTACCATAAAATAACCACTCATTGGGTCAGATACTCTACCCACAACTTCTGGTAAAATCACCAATCCCAACACCTGCGCCCCACGTGATAAAAAGCGTCTAATTACACTCCAGCTACTCACACCACCACCCTCAACATGACGACTAGCTACTGCTAAATCTGCCCCCTGTTCAATTTTCTGCCATAATTGTATCAGCACTTCTGGAGGATGTTGCAAATCTCCATCAATTACACCTAATATACTCCCTCTGGCCCCTTGCCAGCCACGAATTACCGCCGAAGATAGTCCCCGTTCTTCTTGACGACGCATGACCCGCAATTGGGGATAATCTGGTATGAGAGTTTGCGCTACTTCCCAAGTTCGGTCTGGGCTATCATCGTCTACTACAATTAGTTCATAATTACCAGGAATAGTCTGATCCAATAACCCACTCAAGATATTAACTACGTTTTCGACGTTATTACGTTCTTTATACGTAGGAATTACTACAGATAGGAGAATGGGATTGTTTTCAGTTATTTCCTGGGGTGTAAATTCAGAAATCCTCAATACACCTGTAGGAACTGTTAATAAAGAATTTGATGAGTTTGTATTCATAAAGTAAGTGGTAAATCTTAAATTGCCAAAGTGTTTGTATAAATAATTCTAGCGTAGCTAAAACTTAGGGAGTACGTAATGGTAAAGTAACAGTTAGGGATATACCTGTTATCAATAAAATAACTTAGCTAGGGGTTAAACAAATGAGAACAGCTAAAAAAATGAGTCAAAGAGATTTTAAATTTTAGATAACCTGTTGAAAACAATAAGGTAAGAGCAATGGCTTATAGTGATTTTAGCTTAACTAAGTTTAGGAATAATTTTCAGATTACAATTAAGGAAGAAATTGATTTATTTGCTACCGTAGAACCTATAGAAATCAGTGAAAAGTTAACTAACACTTTAAGAGAAACTACAGAACTCGCGTTAGCAATAAATACGGAAAAAGCACGCTCAGAAATGATTATTACGCCAATTTTATTAGAAGTCAGGCGTAAAGCTAATTATCAAATTAGTTTATTTTCTGATACAGATTTTAATGTTGATATTGAGAGAGGTTTAAATGGTTATTGTGATTTTGTTATCAGTCGTTCTAGGGAACAGTTAACAATTAATGTTCCTATACTAATTATTGTAGAAGCTAAACATGAAAATATTAAAGGTGGTTTGGGTCAATGTGCAGCAGCAATACTCAAGCTGAACTTGCTGTATCAGGTGCTGCGTTCCAAGAGATCACTTTAGATAAGAGTATCATTCCTGACAATCAAAACATAAAAAAATTATCGCTCTTCGGTCATGAGCAAACCCTACTTAATATTGCAGATGTTTTAGTTGAAATATAAGTCAATCAAGATACAAAAGTTCTAGTTTTCTGAGATAACACGTTGAGGAGGTTGTACAGCACTGTTGCTAGGAATATTAGTAATTATTTCATTTGCACTGGTAATATCTATATCAGTATTAAGTTTTTCTTTCTCTAGTTGAAGTTTGTCATACAAGAATTTATGTCTTAACTCAAACTCAGTAAATATTTCACTCCATTTTTTAACATAAATTTTATAATTGTCTACAAAATATACCAAAGACTTTTCACCGTGGGATCTAGCATTTTTTATTTCTCGTTCAATATAGTTATCAAAATCATTACCAATTAAATAAAAATCCCAAGTCATATTAGAGCCATTAAATTCATCTTGTTCTAAAATTACTCCCATGTATGTTTTCACTTGATCAAGTTGTTTTGAACCAAGCTTAACTTTAGGATGTTTCAACTCTACAACTACATTATTTATAGAAGAGTTGTTTGATAATTGACGTACCATAAATATATCCATTTCTTTATTTTTATCAGGATGATCAATAGCAACAACAGGTTTTTCTCCTCTCAAGTGATAAATATATCTACGCAAAGCTTCTTCAAATTTTGGTTCGGCAGCAGTTACGAGATGATATTGCTCACCAAAAATCCAATAATGGCTTTCTACAAATTTTTGGATATGATCTCGTTCATTAGCTTTTAAATCTTGATTAAAAACTAAATCTTTCAGTTGAGCAATAGCCCTATACCTATCTTCTATTAATCTTACAGTTTTAAGAATATTTGTAAGTTTAGTAACTTTTAAAGATTCGGATAGGTGTTCTAAGTCAGATGAATCTAATTTGATAATTTCGCCTAAAACATCAATTAATTTATTCCTTTCATCCGAATCAAGTATTAAATTTAGGAAATGAACAAACACTTTTTTTTGTTCAATGTTGAGAGAAGAGAAAATTTTGGGTTCTACCTGATATAATTCTTTAATAAAATCTTGAAGTTCGTTTTTTCTATGTTGATCCCAAGTGTTATTCTTGAATCTTGGAAAAACATGATTTCTTGTAAGTTCTTCTATTATTATATCTGATTTTGTCTTCAGGAATAATCTCCTTTCATTTTGAAGTTGTTGATTAATTAAATGGATCATGGAGTGATATATTTTGCCGTTTAATGTATTTTTTAGACTAGAAATTTCATAAGGAAAGAAATGTTCTTGATCAAAAAAAATGCTTCTTACAAAAACACTATGATAAAAATTATCCCCTTTTTTGTTAAGGGTCGTTGTATGACTATATGTTCCTTCACCTTGTGAATTAATAAAATAGTATCTGGAAAATTCATTTTTTAAAGATTCAGACCAACGAATAAATTTTAAATTAAATAAATATCCACCAATACTTTCGTCAAATTCGGTATAATCACTAATAAATTCAGATTTATAATCTAAATCAATATTGTTGATTTTAATTGAGAATTGTTTTGTGGAATTTAGTTCAAGAAACCAGCTAAATTCCCTATACAAATAAAATTTAAGTTCATTATTAAAATTATCAGGTTCACTTGGATGAATTTCTTTAAAGAAAACAATCGTTCCTGTTTGTTCATCAGTTTCTATTTCTTTTGATATCTCATAATTATCTAGTTGTTGACTATTTATACTTGTACTGTACTTATATCTCTTTCCTTCTTTTTCATAGACAGTATCCCATTGTGCCGATGAGGCAAATGTAAAAAAAGTTAATCTTCCAATACCATTCTTACCATGAACATGGTAAAGATTATTGGAACTAACAAAATTAATTTGTTTGTTGGATTCATAAAAGAGCAAAAACCTACTTGAATCAAAAATACCATGTCCATTATCTATAATTTTTAGTTCTGAAATTCTTCCAAATTTATCAGATTGCACCGCAATATTAACTTGAGTGGCCTTTGCATCAAAACCATTCCATATATATTCTGCAATGGAAGATAAATAATTATGGTTTTTAAGTGCCTTGATAATACCTAATGAAGTAATCTGAATACTTTTCATAATTTTATACTCATTTGTATGTTAACCAATTCTTAAATCTGGATAAAACCTTTTTAAAGGATAGATAAACTTAGAATACGTTGCTTATTGTCTTAAATAAGTTAAAACATAAATTTTTGACAATATCACAAAAAATATACATAAACCCTACTATAAACCAATATGTTATCTTAATCGTGTATTTAGTAGAGTCTTTTACAAGATTTTTTGTGTTTTAGTGAGTTATTAGTTCAATTATCTCTCACCACGCAATCCGCGATCGCCCCCAAAACCACGATAAGGAACGATCGCTAAATCCCCCCACTCATGATAAACATCTAGCTTATTGATAATAATAAAGCTCATAATCATTGATATTACGTTCAAAAACAAAAACCACTCACCCTTATTGAGAATAAAAAGGGGCGATTTTCGACTACTCATTATCTCCCCCTCCAGGAATTATCACCAACACCACAGTGAGAAGCGATCGCTAAATCCCCCACTTGTGATAAATATCCAGCTTATTGACAATATAAAGCTCAGAGATTCTGAAGCGTTTAGCTGTATATCAAGGTGGTATTCCTTTACTCAAGGGTGTCTCTCAAGTTCGTTGCTCTACTACTCCACTACCAATACCAATGGTTGTTTGACCTCCTCTCCCGTCTTCCTAAAAGAGCCGCACCCAAATAATATTTAAAGGTTGCAAATTTCAATTTATTATGAAACTTAAATAAGTCGTTTATATTTGATTGATCACCAATGACTAATATAACTGTTGATTCTATTCTTGATTCTGCTTTAACAGATAAAGATATAACCCCGGATGATGGTGTTTTTTTATTAAAACAAACTCACCCAGAAGCAATTACACAAATTCAAGCTACAGCAGACCAATTACGACAAAAACAAGTCGGAAATACGGTTACTTACGTTATTAACCGCAATATTAATTTTACTAACATTTGTGAACAACATTGTAGTTTTTGTGCTTTCCGCCGCGATGATGGTGATAAAGATGCTTACTGGTTAGACTGGGGGCAGATTTTGTCAAAAACTACAGATGCAGTACGTCGAGGAGCAACAGAAATCTGTATGCAAGGAGGACTACACCCACAAGCGCGAATAAATGGCAAGTCTTTACCTTACTATCTGAAACTGGTAGAAACCATCAAAAGCGAATTTCCTCACTTACATTTACACGCTTTTTCACCCCAGGAAATCCAATTTATCGCCAGATTAGACGGAATTTCCTATACTGATGTAATTATAGCTTTGCGAGATGCTGGTGTCGGTTCTATGCCCGGAACAGCCGCAGAAGTGTTAGATGATGACGTGAGACGGGTATTATGTCCAGAAAAGATTAATACAGCGACTTGGTTAGAAATTGTCAGTACAGCCCATCAACTGGGTGTACCTACTACTAGTACCATATTATCTGGACATATTGAAACTCCAGAACAACAAATTGGACATTTAGAAAAATTGCGATCGCTCCAACAAAAGGCAATAGAAACAGGATATCCTGCTAGAATTACTGAATTTATTGTTTTACCATTTGTGGGACAAGAAGCACCCAAATCCTTACGCAGACGGGTAGGAAGAAATCAACCGGTATTAGCTGATTCCCTGCTGTTAACGGCTGTGTCCAGAATTTACCTGGGAAATTATATACCCAATCATCAACCAAGTTGGGTAAAATTAGGACTGGCTGGGGCTACAACGGCCTTAAATTGGGGTTGTAATGATCTTGGTGGGACTTTAATGGAAGAACATATTACCACCATGGCTGGGGCTATAGGTGGTACTTGTATGGAAGTAGAAACTTTACAGAATGCCATAGCATCTATAAACAGACCTTACCAACAACGAGATACTTTATATCGAGTCATGGAAAATAGAAAATGGACAATTGGGGAGAACTAATAATTTTTAGTAACTATACCGATTCAAGATAGGATAGACGTTGATTTAGTTTTTTACTTAATGCTTATGAAAAGCTATTGGTCGCGTCTGCTTTCTTTAGTTTTAGTTTTAGTTATCGGCTTAATTGGCTGTAGTGGTAGTCTTGATAGTTTAACTGGGGATTATCGTCAAGATACCTTAGCTGTGGTCAATACTTTGAGACAAGCTATAGAATTACCACAAGGTTCTCCTGAACAGGCCGCCCTACAAGCAGAAGCCCGTCAAAAAATTAACGATTTTTCAGCCCGTTACCAGAGAAATAGCGCTGTTGCGAGTCTTAGCTCTTTTACAACCATGAGAACAGCCCTCAACTCCCTTGCGGGACATTATAGTTCTTATCCTAACCGTCCCGTTCCTGAAAAACTCAAAAAACGTCTAGATGCAGAATTTAAAAAAGTAGAAGCATCATTAAAACGTGGCGCTTAATTTAAACTGCGAGGATTGTTTTTTAATAACTAAAATTAAATATAGGAATCCTCAATAATTTCTTAACAACAATATCCCCGACTTCTTAAATAAGTCGGGAATATGAAACTCCTAACTTTCAAAAATCACATAGGAGTCCCATAATGACTCAACTAAAAATTAAACTCACCGTTGAAGAATTTCTCGCACTTCCCGAAAATGATACTACTTATGAGTTTGTTGACGGTGAAGCTATACCTAAATATAAAAATCAGCAAATGTCTCCTAAATTTTTTCATGGCTCAACCACAGGAGCATTATTTATAATATTATCTACATGGGACGAAGCAAAAGGTCGCGTTGTTGTGGAATGGCCTATCAAATTAACTAAAAATCAAGAAATTTGGATACCCGTCCCTGATTTAACTTATGTTTCCTACCACCGTCTTGCTGCTGACTGGCTTGAAGATGAAGCCTGTCCTGTTATACCAGAATTAGTGGTGGAAATTATTTCTCCTGGTCAGACTTTTGGAGATATGATTGAAAAAGCCACTTATTATCTCCAAGCGGGGATTTTATTGGTGTGGATAGTAGATACAATCTCTCAAACTATCACTGTTTTTACACAATCTTCTCTGCCTGTGACTTTTCGAGAACATCAAATTATCACTCATGAAATATTACCAGGATTAGAAATAACTCCCCATACCATTTTTCAACGTGCTGGTTTAATTCGTTAGTTCCAAGATACAGCAGGAGTCAGAAGTCAGGAGTAAAACTGGCTTGCTATCTGGCTTTGAATTTACATCCTGTACTGTATAGCTAAAGCCAAATAACTAATTATTTTTACTGCTTTTACTCGCTTTGTATTTTTTCCGCGCTTGTTCTAGTCGTATTTTAATTTGTTCTAATTTCTCACGAATTTTTAAAAAATCTTTATGAGTGTATTGGCTATAATACTCTCTAGCACTACATTCTAAAATATCGTTTTTATTTACTAAATATCTAGCTAGTAAACTTTCATTAAAAAGAAAATTATAATTTGCTTGTAAGTCCTTACAGTTAATATAATCACTAATATCTTTCACATATTTTCTTCTAAGAGAATGCTGTGATATTTTTGAATCTTCATCTACTTTTAGTATATCTATCTGATTTACTTCAAGAGCATAATCATTTATTAGATGCAAAGCTGCATAAAAATACATAATAATAGCCCATTCAGGAAAATCCTTTTGGGCTATCTTTGCGCTTTCTTCGTTAGCTTGAGCTTGCAGAAGATAAATACTTGGTTCTGTCATTGTTGAAAATAATTATTTGATTTTTTTTATCCTCTCTAAACTTTCTAACTACTTGAACCTCAAGATGCCAATTTCTACTCTTGGTAAGAGTATCCATGTTCCATTCTGTCTCAACTGCAAAATCAGTAGCTTCCGTTAGAAGGTCTATTCTTTCACTAGGATTCACGGTAGCTAGTATTTCAAATATTATCTTACGTGAATCACCATTTTTGTTGCGTATTCCCCTAACTGCTTGAACATTCGGTAAAGCTTCTAGTTTTTCAATTAATTTTCTAACTTCTGCTAATTCTGGGCGTATTTTTTCAAAAATAAACCCAAAGAAATTTTTCAAAGCACTGGGTACAGTTAAGGGACTATTGCTTTTTAATTTTTCTAGGTGTAAAGGAATCATTTTCGCCTCCTGCAATTTTACAAGCCATAAAACTTTATAGATAAGTTAATTTGGATCTTCGGCACTTGTTATGTCAAATAAGTTTCTGTAGGATTGTTCATGTACCCCTAGAATCTAAAATTTCAGTTTTCTTTCTAAATAAAGCCCTATATACTGGTTCACCCTTATTGAAGGTGGCTATTTCCCGTTCCGTGGGAACTGGAAGGGGATTTTCCGCTAACCATGTTGTTGTTCCTAGCTTTTCAAATGCAGGATGTTCATAAAAGCGATCGCACATTTCCTCTGCTACAAATTGTATATCAGATTGGAGGAAAACAACACCACCCACAGCTAAATAATTGGCCAATTCTGTGACTAATTCCCGTTGGACTACTCGACGTTTTGCGTGACGATTTTTAAACCAAGGATCAGGAAATTGAATTGTTACTTTTTGTAATCTTCCTGGGGGTAAATTTGATAACAAGGAAACTAGGGAGTTATTCACATTCGCAAACATATAATGTAAATTTTTTAACTCCATTTCCTCGCGGATTCTATTGGCTTCTACTACTAACGGTTCTCGAATTTCTAAGCCTAAAAAATTCCAATTTGCTTCTATTTGCGCCATTTTCAAAACAAATCTACCCCTAGCACAACCAATATCTAAATGTAGTGGTAGGTTTGGTTGTGTATAAATACTTTCCCAGTCTGGGGAGGCGGTTGGGGTTTGAAATTTACTCGCAAGGGGATTAACGTGCTGACGAACTCGAACAGGTGACAAAATTTACTCTCCTAAAAAATAAAAATCTTTAACAAATGTATACAAATATTATTAAGTCTAAATATTCCCACACCAGTATACACAGTCAGGGTTATACTTTGAGAATAAGAATTTTTTGCAACTAGATTTTTAACATTTTCTTAACCCAATGAAACTCAATTTTCGGTTTGCTATAGTTAGCGATTTACACATTGCGCTTCCTGAAACTATTTGGGATCATCCTAGTCGTTTTCATTTGGTAGAGGTAAGTATTCCGGCTTTTGATAGTGTTTTAGCACATTTAACCCAATTAGATTTAGATTTTTTGTTGATCCCTGGAGACCTAACCCAACATGGTGAATCAGTAAATCACAAATGGTTACAAAATAGGTTATCTCAATTACCTTTTCCATCTTATGTGATTCCTGGTAATCATGATATACCTGTTTTGATGGCCAATGAACAATCAATTGGTTTTGCAGATTTTCCTTATTATTACCAACAGTTTGGTTATGAAAATCCTCAACAACATTATTATAATCGGCAGATATTCCCAGGGGTGAGATTAATCGCTCTTAATTCTAACTCATTTAATGATCAAGGTCAGCAAATAGGCCGGTTAGATAATCAACAATTTCAATGGTTAAAAGCGGAATTAGCAGCAATTGAGGATGATTTAGTTTTGGTAATGATTCATCACAATGTGGTTGAACATTTACCGAATCAGTCTTGTCATCCCATGGCGAATCGTTATATGCTAGAAAATGCAGCAGAACTTAGACAATTATTACAACACTATGGAGTTAAGTTAGTATTTACAGGACATTTGCACGTTCAAGATATCGCTTGTTCCCAAGGGATATATGATATTACAACTGGTTCTTTAGTTAGCTATCCTCATCCCTATCGGGTATTGGAATTTAACCGTGATCAATTGGGTAGGGAATCTTTACAAATTGTTTCTCATCGTGTAGAATCAGTACCAAATTTTCCCAATTTACAAACACTATCACGAAAATGGATGGGCGATCGCTCTTATCCATTTGTACTCAAATTATTAACTTTACCTCCTTTAAGTTTACCATTAGACCAGGCACAAATACTAGCGCCCGGTTTACGAGATTTTTGGGCCACCATTGCCGATGGTGATGCTATGCTAGAATACCCACATTTCCCCATTCATGTCCGTCGTTACATCGAAGAATATAGCGCGGTTAATGGTGGTAACACGGCTTTAATTGATAATCACAGTACGCTTTTAATTGGTCATTAATACCTCTTTACTGTCACCTGTCCCCGTGGCGTAGCACCTGTCACCTGTTACCTATTCCCCAAGAGAACGACAAATGGCAAATACGGAAGTATAACCATGTAGGAAAGTTCTACCACTTACAGGACCGATTTCACCACCGCAGAAACAGCCACCAAGGGGTATATCATGGAGATAACGGCTAAAAAGTTGGGAATCAAAATTAGGTTGGCCATAAAGTCCTATTCCCCGTCCTAAACAGGTAAACATCAAAGCCCCGACAGGAGACGGTTGACTAGTATTTTCATTTTCATTTTGATATTCTTGGAGTAAAATTTCTAGATCTTGGGCAGAAGCCGCTGCTTCCCGCAAATGAAATTGTAACCTTTGACCAGCACGAATGCGATCGCTAATGGCGATCGCCCCAGCTTTAGGATCTACCCCCAAAATATTACGAATTAAAAAATCCCCCGAATGTAAATTCATTCTAAATTCATCCATTGCTAAACCGACAAATAAAGAATGTTGTGCTAAAGTTCGATCTTCTTCACTTAAACTACTAATTAAATTTCGCAATACCATTAAAGGCACTTTTTCATCCAACTCTAAAATAATATTCCGTTCCGCTTTAGTAACTTGTAATGGTTGACCAATGGGACGACAACCTTGGGAAACAATAGTATCTAAGACGATATTGCCAGTTAAAGCTATACCTACCGTACCTTCTCGACATAACTTATCATTACAAAATAAACCCACAGGACTATTCATAAAGCCGCTGCTGGCCTGTCCTCCTACCACCACCGAACCTGGATAAGCAAAATCTAACCCCTGCAATAGATCATTAGTTGCTGAACCAAAAGGACTGGAAAAAAGAATAAATTGGGGTACTGGTAACGGTGGTACACCCACTAAATCAATCCAAGCATTGGGGGAACTATCAGAATCTGGCAATTCTTCCGCTAAAATATGAAAAGGTCGGATTTTTACACCGGGAAGATGGGCTAAAGTCAGACTTAGGGCGGGTTCTGCTTCTATTTCTTCCGTTTTTCCTGTCTGTTTCCTGCCAATTACACCCCCTGCACTACAACCAATTAATATGGGTACAGAAAGTTTTTCTGCCAATAAAGGTAAAAGCCTTGTATACTCACTCATAAAAGCAGAAGAAATGAATACCAGCCCTAAATCCGCTGGTGCTGTTAAAGATGCCACAACTTGTTCTATGACATCGTTAATAGCCGCTTCTAAAGAAGAACGGGTTGATAAAGCATTTGTCCACTGCATTTGATCTGCCATGAGTTTTCGGTGTGTTTCTGTTTTGAGCTTAGTTGAATATTTTAACTAAGTTTGTCACTTGATTGGTGATTAGGGAACAGGGAACTCTTAGAGGGTATTTGAAAAGTCATGATTCCTGATCTTATTTCCGTAACTTCTCGAAGAAAAAACTAAAGTTCTTACTACAATCAGGTTACTATTCCGGCAGAACCCACGGGAAGGTAGACTAAACCCACGAAGGTGAGTATAAATTTAGACGTTTAAACACCCTCTTATGTTTTTGGAATTGTAAAGTTTAATTGCAAAAATTTCCAATTGAAATTTAAAGTTGTTATTCTAATAATTGAAGCCGATCAGGCTTCCCTGGCAGATACAACAGCTAGAGAGAAAGAAGAAAAGAAGAAACATAAGTTAAGCAAGAGGTAAAATCGCTGTTTAATTCACATCTGTCTCGTCAACAAACAACGACACCCGACGCGAAAGCTGATATTCCCTCAGATGAATGAAAATCAGGGGGCGCTGTTACTGATTTCCATCACTTGTTTATCGAGTTGGTGAAAGGTAGTACATCCCTGGCTAAAGTCAACAAGAAAGGGGAATCAACAGGCTAGTAGATGTGGGTGTTGTTGTTTGTTTATAACTTTGTACTAAAATTGAATAGAAAAAGTCAAATATTAGTGAAATAATATTAGTTATCTGCATCAGGATATCCGAAATTAGGGTATTTTCGGGGTAATTTTTCCTAATTTATTTGTAAGTAATAATACATCATAGTCACCTCCTCCCTTACCAGTTGGGGGCGGATTATTATATCTTATGTAGATTATTAGTTATCTGTCTGTATATCCTCTGAATTTGGGGTATCTTGCATATAGATATAGGCAAAAAAGATGAAATTACTATAAACTATTACTATTAAACCAGTATCGGTCAAAAGTGGTATAGAATATCTAAATAGAATAGCTAAAAAATGAAGTATAAATATCTTGATTATCTTTATTAATGTAAATTTATGCCTAGAACTCCAAGTGAATATGCTGTTTTTCTGCTTTTAGACGGTGGACATCGAGAAGAGGTGCGTTTTCCTACTATTCAAGAATTTCAAAAGTGGTACAGTAGTGAACTTGTGCCAAAATCTACTTCTAACGATTTTATTAGCGTACCGATTAAGAATATTCAGGGAGAATATATGGTGATACGTCCGTCTAAAATTGCGGGGATTAGGGTAGAACCTGTTTTTAATTCGAGTATGGAAAGATGATGAGAAAAAACCTGACTTTATTTGCTTTCACTCTGGGAATTGCTTTTATAAATCCATTTTCGTCAGTTTTCGCCCAAATTCCGATTCCACAGCCGATAGAAGTCCCACCGGCTACTCCCGAAACACCACCTGCAAGTTTACCACCGCTGCAAAAGGTGGATATAGATACTGTTTGTACTCCTCAAAATTGCTTGGGTTGGGACGAACAACTCTGGGGTAAACAGGGGGATAAACAAGCGCTAATAACTGCCATAGATAACAGTTTACGTTATCTGGAAAGCAATAGAGCGATCGCAGCCTATGAAACTTACCCAATTAAAGAAATTACTTTAGATCGGGTACGTCGGAGTTTGGTAAGATTTCGGGAAGTGGTAATTAGTTCTCAGTCAGCAGCAGAATTACAGGCCGCTGTGCGTCGGGAGTTTGTCTTTTACCAGTCTATAGGCAATGATAATAAAGGGACTGTGAAATTCACAGCTTATTATGAACCTGTGTATACTGCTAGTCGAGTTAGGACTTCTGTATACAAGTATCCTCTCTATCGTCTCCCCAAGGACTTTCAGAAATGGCCAAAACCCCACCCGAAACGGATTGATTTGGAAGGTAAAAATGGTTTACTAGGTAATAGAAGTAGGTTAAAGGGTTTAGAAATTCTCTGGTTTCGTAATCGTTTAGAACCATACATGATTCATATCCAAGGTTCTGCCCAAATTAGATTAACTAATGGCCAAAGAACATCTGTTGGTTATGCTGGAGGAACGGATTATCCTTGGACCAGTATCGGTAAGGAATTGGCAAAAGATGGTAAACTACCCCTTAGCGGCCTAACTATGCCGAAATTAATTAGTTATTTCCGGCAAAATCCTAGACAGTTAAACAACTATTTACCACGTTGGGAAAGGTTTGTTTTCTTTGCGGAAACTAACGGTAGACCTGCTACGGGTAGTCTTCTCCTACCTGTAACCGCTGAACGTTCTATTGCTACGGACAAAGATATCATGCCTCCGGGAGCATTGGCACTAATTGTCAATTCTTTTCCCTATCCTAATAGAAGTGGCAAGTTGGAATCTCGTCTAGTGAACCGTTTTGTTTTAGATCAGGATACCGGTAGTGCAATTAAAGGACCAGGAAGAGTTGATTATTTTATGGGTTCTGGTCAATTAGCTGGCGATCGCGCTGGTATTTCTGGCGGTAATGGTTTACTATTTTATTTATTACTAAAAGAGTAAGCAATAGCCAAGAGGCAGAAAAACTTTATTTTCTGCCTCTTGAAGATGGTATGTCAATCTTTCTTAATAAGGTGGATAATCAAGTTCATCATCATCTGCATAAACATAGGAATTGCTAACACCAGCCATTTCTGCTTTAGAACTTTCTGGTTTAACTACTTCCTTGCCAAATTCTTTGTATTCTTCAAAAGCTTTATGAATCATTTCTGATTCTGGGGAATCTGAAGCAATCATATAATCTGTAAAGTTTGAGACTGTAGGATGTTTATAATCTACAGTTGAAGCTACTAAAGCTGTATTTGGTTCAATTCCTCTTTCTTCTGCTTCAATTATCGGGCAATAAATACCATGGGCATGAAATAATGGTCCTTTTGGAGTGACTGGTTTTTTTTGAAACCCAGCATAAGCTTTTTCTAATTCTCCCGCAAAACCGCCTGTAATTCGTCCTTGTTGATATTCGGCGTAATTTTTACCAAAACTAGCACAAGCTGAACCACTCAGGGTTAATTGTAATGGTAATTGGTGCAAAAACTTTTTATCTTCACCAACTAAAAAAATTATATGGCGGGTAAAGGTTTTAAATTTCAGTTTATCCGCTAAAAAAGCATCGTAATTTTCTTTAAAAGTTCCTAATTTAATTCCCGTTTCTCGGTCTTTCACAGATAATGGACCACGACGGACTATAACCAGTCTGGGCGTAGTCGTCAGAAATACTGTATCTACTTCTCCAGAACTAAAGGTGTGCTGTATCTCTTGCCAATTATCATCCGGTTTAAAGCCAACAGCTTGGGCGTTTTCGCGTTTAATTGCTAAACCATAACTTTGTAAACCCTCTTCACCATAGCGAGGACTGATCATTTGACACCAAGGGACTACTTGGGACGGTGGGGCGTTAAATTTTTCGTCTTCAAAGTCGAATTTGGCAGATGCTTTCATGATTTTAAAATATCAAAGTGTTTAATTTTATTACTTTATCTTTTGTACCATATAGTGGCACTAAGTAGGTTGGCGTTAAAAATTGTCGTTATGACAAGGGAACAGGTTACAGGTTACAGGTTACAGGTTACAGATTATAGGTTTTGGGCAACTTTACTTTTCGTTACATATTTCGGTTTTTTTCCGTTCACTTACTTAGTTAGATCCAGAGTATCAGCTAAGGCGGTTAGGGTTAAGCTGTTGTTGAAAAAATCCTTTAGATAAGCTGAAATAAATATCAGAGAGTATTGTCTACTAAAGCGGTTTGGAAGCCCACAGCTATACCATTATCCTCTCAACTAGAAAGATTAACATAAAAATAAAGCGATCGCTCACCATGATTCAGGAAAAAATCGCTTTATTACTTTGTTATTTATATCATCAAATTCAGTCTACTGACGAGTGATCACCAAATTTGAAGTTAGGGTAATATTTAAATCTTGTTCTGGTCTGAGGACAAAAACATCGGCTTTTTGTTTCCGTAATAATACACTAGCTAAAGCCCCCGCTGCTGCCCCACCAACAGGTTCTAAAACTTCAATTTTCTTGTTACCTGTTACCAAAGAAATCAGACTAGCAGCACCCGCACCAATAGCCGCATCTGTTAATATTTGACCAGTGCTTGATCCTTTAGTAATTGTTTCCGTTTGGGTGATAGTTTTAGAGTTAGCAAAAATCTGTAATCGTTGTCCAGAAGGAAATACTAATTCTCTGGCTACAAAGCGCACACCTTGACGGTTATTATTATTAGTAGATGTCCCATTTAATCTTACTGGTTGTAACTCACCAATAACTTGAGTATTAGCAGGAATTAGAATATTTCTGTTACTATCAGTAATATTGTCAGCTATTTTCAAAGTTAAGGCTAATTTTTCCCCTGGTTTGACAATAACTTTGTCCTTTTCGTAGGTAACAGGTAAAGTTACATTAGCGGGGATACTAATTGTCCGCGATTGATTGAGATTAAATCCTTGGGCAAAAACAGGATTAAATGATAGCATGGGGACAACTGTACCTGTTGTAATGGCCATGGCCATGAGTGCAGCGGTGCTAGATTGCCAACGGATAGAATTATTCATGATAGGATTGTCAATAATATATGAGTGGATTAACTAAGATAGTTTCTTAGCCACTTGTATATTATTGCATAAATTTTGTATTTCTGGTTCTGATGGTAGGGATGATTTTTTGAATTAGATCCGTGAGTTCTTAAAGCGATCGCGGATTTAGACAAATTTGTATATATTATGATACTTTTAAATGTTGTTGTTTTTCAGAAATTAATTGCATTAAATTTGTTGGGTTACGCTGTTGCTTAACCCAACCTACAAAATATTTCCTAATGATTACTTTCCAAATCCCCTACCTTTGCTGCTAGAAGGAAGACAAATACAATTTTCTAATTGCTGGAGTAAGGTTTCGTTATCTAGATTTTGACCAATTAGCACTAGCTGATTTTGCTTTTTGTTTTCATTTTTCCATTGATCATCATCAATAGTAAAGCGTTTACCGCAAAGATGAAAAATATGACGTTGGGGACTTTCCTCAAACCACATAATACCTTTAGCACGGAAAACATTTGTAGGTAATTGATTATCTAGGAAATATTGAAATCTTCTAATAGAAAACGGTTTATCACTTTGGAAGGAAATAGAGGTAAAACCGTCATTTTCTAAATGGTTAGAATGATCATGATGATGATGTTCATGGTGGTCATGTTCACAGGTAGAATGATCATGATCATGATGATCATGATGTTCCTCTGTGTGGGAATCAAAGTATTTATCAGATTCAAACAAACCAACACTCAGAATTAAAGGAAGTGAAACTTGAGATTTTGTAGTCCGAATAATCCGCGATCCTTCTTTAATATTATTGATTTTTTTCTCCAATTCCTGTAAAGTGGTTTCGTCAACTAAATCTGTCTTATTCAGGAGAATGACATCACCATAAGTAATTTGACTGAAAGCAGCTTCAGAATTGAATAAATCTAAGCTATAATTAGCCGCATCAACTACAGTAATAATAGAATCTAATCGGGTTACATCTCGTAATTCTGAACCCAAAAATGTCATAGCTACTGGTAAAGGATCAGCTAAACCAGTGGTTTCAACAACTAGATAATCTAGCTTTTCTTCCCGTTCTAAAACTTTGTAAACAGCATCAACTAAGTCATTATTAATGGTACAACAAATGCAGCCATTACTTAATTCCACCATGTTTTGATCAGTGGAAACAATCAATTCATTATCAATACCAATTTCCCCAAATTCATTGACTAAAACAGCAGTTTTTACACCTTGCTGATTTGTGAGAATATGGTTAAGTAAAGTAGTCTTACCGCTACCGAGAAATCCGGTAATAATGGTTACTGGTAAACCTTTTTTAGTAAGTTCCATTGCGTGAGAGTCGGAATTAACTATTGTTTGCATGGTACAGTAGGATTTTGATGTGTTTTTAATTTTATCTTGATTTTGGCCATTCTGCATGAGAGTAACATATTTACATACCACCTTGAAAAATTTGGTTAGCAGTTAAAGTTAATTCTGGGAAAGTACGTGAAACTATAGTTTGATTTCCTCTAAATTGACTCACTTGATATTCCCCATTAATTAAATCATAGATAGAAATAGTTGGTTGTTTAGGATTTCCGATATAGGGAGTTCCTCCTAATGCTAAATAATCAACAATCCAATATTCAGGAATACCAATTTCTTCATAATCTTTAACTTTTGTTAAATAATCAACACGCCAATTTGTACTCACAACTTCAATCACTAAAGGAATTGATGCACCTTGGATAAGGGTAGATTGTTGTTTCCATAATGGCTCATTAATTAAATTAGGACGATTGATGATCAACACATCTGGTGAGTAAGCAGATTGATTTTCAGGGGGTTTAACTAAAACAGTTTTAAGAATACGATAGGGTAAATTTAAGCGTAGATATTCAGCCGTGGCTCTCTCAGCCAAAAAACCAGTAATATCTTCATGATCTCCTAATGGTTGTGCCATTTCAATAATTACTCCATGATGTAATTCATAATACTTTCCCTCTGGTTTCCATTCCACAAATTCCTCAAAAGTGACTGATTTAGTTTTGGGTAATGCTTGAATCATACTTTACCTCCAGGTGTTGACAAGATTAGCAAGTATTACTAATAATAGTTAATAGTTAGTTATTAGCTACTAAGACCTCCAACTATAACAAAATTCATCCATCAACTGACTCCATGCAGCTTGATCTTAATCTAAGATGACACCATTGTCATCAAATTGCGTTATCATTATTAATCGTCAGATTGCCCTATCCCTCTATTATGACCCTATCTATTTACAATACTCTCACCCGTCGTCAAGAGCAATTTACCACCGTCGAACCTGGAAAAGTGAAAATGTATTGCTGCGGTGTGACAGTTTATGATTACTGCCATTTGGGTCATGCTAGAACGTCTATTATCTGGGATATAGTGCGTTCATACCTGAAGTTTATAGGCTATGATGTGTATTACATCCAGAATTTTACGGATATTGATGATAAAATTCTCAAACGGGCTAGAGAAGAAAATTCCTCCATGGAAATCGTCGCAGAACGCTACATTCAGGCGTATTTTGAGGATATGTCACGGTTAGGAATTAAGGAAGCTGACGAATATCCCCGCGCTACACATACAATGAATGGGATTGTGCGATTAATTCACGATTTAGAGCATAAAGGTTTTGCTTATCCCGCTGACGGTGATGTCTATTATGCGGTACAGAATTTTAACGAATATGGCAAACTTTCAGGACGCAAATTAGAGGATATGCAAGCCGGTGCGAGTGAACGGGTAAATATCGAAGACGCGGAATATCAAAAAAAGAAATACCCCTTTGATTTTGCCCTGTGGAAGGCTGCAAAACCCGGTGAACCTGCGTGGGAGTCTCCCTGGGGAAAAGGCCGCCCAGGATGGCATATAGAGTGTTCTGCCATGGTGCGCGATCGCTTGGGTGATACAATAGATATTCATGCTGGTGGTGCTGACTTAATTTTCCCCCATCATGAAAACGAAATTGCTCAATCAGAAGCGGTAACTGGCAAACCTTTAGCCAATTATTGGTTACACAATGGTATGGTTAAGGTAGACGGTGAAAAAATGTCCAAATCCTTGGGTAATTTTATCACAATTCGCCAATTATTAGATCGTGGCATAGACCCAATGGCGGTAAGATTATTTGTCTTGATGGCACAATACCGCAAACCCATAGATTTTACTGATGATGGCATATTAGCAGCAACCAATGGCTGGCATACGCTCAAAGAAGGTTTACTTTTCGGTTATCAACATGGTAAAAAATTAGAGTGGGATGAGTCTAACCTGATCCAAAATCTGAAATCTCAAATCCAAAATGCGGAGGTTGAGAGATTTAAAGCAGCAGTGAATGATGATTTTAATTTCCCTGGTGGTTTAGCAATAATTTTTGAATTAGCCAAAGAACTAAATCGAGAAGGAAATATTATTATACATCAAGGAAAAACAGAAACACCAGCCAATGAATTACTGCAAAAATGGCAAACTCTAATTAGATTAGCAGATGTTTTAGGTTTAACTGCCCAACCAGAAGTAGAAAATCCCGTTAATAATGGTATAAGTGATGTTGATATTGAGGAGTTAATTCAAAAAAGACAGGTAGCACGGAAAGCCAAAAATTTCGCAGAATCTGATCAAATTCGTGATCAACT
>LJOT01001068.1 GCA_001672075.1 Anabaena sp. CRKS33 | reverse complement strand
ACAGGATTGTTATTTGATGGTTCATGGCTGGTGTTTATAATATTTTGTCAGAATCAGGATAACCAGGATTAGACGATTAACAGGATTGTTATTTGATGATTCATAGATGAGACTCATGTATTTATTCTGACATCTCGATTTAGGAATATTTATTTAATAATTTTGTCAGAATCAGGATAACCAGGATTATAGGATTTACAGGATTGTTATTTGATGGTTCATGGCTGGTGTTTATAATATTTTGTCAGAATCAGGATAACCAGGATTAGACGATTAACAGGATTGTTATTTGATGA
>LJOT01001067.1 GCA_001672075.1 Anabaena sp. CRKS33 | reverse complement strand
CACTGCATGTTCTGGGCTTGTTTTAAGCCGCTTGCTGCATGTCCGCGGCCCGTTAGAGCTCCTACTCGATTTCGGCCTCATTTTGGGCTCCTGCTCGATTTCGGCCTCATTTTTGAAGAAAAGTGCGGGAACTCAAACTGACTGAGAGCTCCTGACTGGCAAGCTTCTGGCTGTGTCCCATCCACCTCCTGTAATGCCACTGCATGTTCTGGGCTTGTTTTAAGCCGCTTGCTGCATGTCCGCGGCCCGTTAGAGCTCCTACTCGATTTCGGCCTCATTTTGGGCTCCTGCTCGAT
>LJOT01000287.1 GCA_001672075.1 Anabaena sp. CRKS33 | reverse complement strand
ACAGGGAACAGGGAACAGGGAACAGGGAACAGGGAACAGGGAACAGGGAACAGGGAACAGGGAACAGGGAACAGGGAACAGGGAACAGGGAACAGGGAAGAGGTTTTAGGCCACTTTACTTTTCGTTACTTACAGCGATTTTCGGGTAAATGAACCACATTTTATATCTCACGCAAAGGCGCAAAGACGCAAAGGAAGAAAGGAATAGAAAAATTAGCGTGTGGTACAAATACATGAAAACTGCTGTATGTTGGTTTTTTTCCGTTAACCTACTTAAATTCAGAGATAATTAAAACTGACAACAGCATTAATGTATTTAATTACACCACACCCGGATTACCTTCTTCCTTCGCGCCTTTTCTACTTTGCGCCTTTGCGCGAAACAATTTCCTATAAACCGTGGTTCATTGACCTGAAAATCACTGGAATTAGTAAAATAAAAAAGTTCGTAATTAAAACCCTATGCCTAGTACAGATAATTTTTTACAATACACCCAATGGTCAGGTATTGCTACAATAGTATTTGCAGTTTTGACAATCTTAGCCTTTATACTTAAATGGGGCTTTCGCTTTCGATTAGTGGGTGCAACTGGCTTTATGCTGGTACTGACAGGGGGGTTATTTTCATTGTCCCTTGTTCCCTTGAGTCGTACAGTTATTCCTGGTGCTGTTAAATACACCCTAGTTTATGATAACGGTTCTAACCAAACGGTAATTTCTACCCTCCCAAAAATCACTCCCACAGAATTAGAAGCCACTTTACGTCAAGCAGCTAGTAACTTGTATTCCTATGGTCGCTTAGGTAGCGGCGGAAACAAGCAATTAACAGTCCGCGCCCGCACCATTATCCACCCAGAAATCGGTTTGTCTATACCCCTATACCTGGGTGAAGTCAACCGCACTCTAGTCAGTCGTGAAGACCCGGAAATGACAATCAAAATTTATCTAGACAAATTTGCCTCACTACCAAAACCCGCTGCGTCAAGATTAGACATTTCGTAAAAAAAGAATATAGAGACGTTTCAGTAAACGTCTCTAGAAGCTATAGTATTTTTCAGCTTTCAGCAGTCCGTTATATTGGGAAATAAATGGGAAATAAATATTTTCCTGTATTCTCTATTTGCATATTTTTTTTGCTATATACAATACAATAAAGATTATTTTTTTAAAATCTGATTAAGAAATATCAATATTTTTGGCAAAATAGAAATCATGCCTAATCAAAATCCTACCGAAACTTTGTCTACTCAAGCCTCTAGTTCATTTTTCAGCCTTTCTGTTTCCCCAGGAAAAGTAATTCGCGGCGCTGGTATATTATCAACCGTTGCGGTGGAAGTCGCTAATTTAGGAACTCGTCCGTTAATTGTAGCCGGAAATCATACTCTTAATCTGAGCAAAGAACATTTAAAACCTCTTTTCCAATCTCAACAATTACATTCTATCTTGGTTTCCTATGGCGCTGATTGTTGTGAAGCTAGTCTCAAAGCCTTACGCAAAGCCACCAAGGAACATAAGGCTGATATCATTATCGGTATTGGCGGTGGTAAGGCCTTAGATACGGCTAAATTAGTCGCCCACCAATTAACATTACCAGTGATCACAATTCCCACTTCTGGGGCTACCTGCGCGGCCTGGACTGCCCTTTCTAATGTATATTCAACAACGGGGGCGTTTTTGTATGACGTGGCTTTATCTCGCTGTCCAGATTTGCTAATTTTGGATTATAATTTGATCCAGACTGCACCGCAACGAACCTTAGTGGCAGGTATAGGAGATGCGATCGCTAAATGGTATGAAGCATCAGTAAGTAGTGGAAGTTCACAACAAACTTTAATCATTGCGGCGGTTCAACAAGCGCGAATCTTACGAGATATTTTACTACAAAAGTCCGCGAGTGCGTTACAGTCCCCTGGTACGGAAATTTGGCAAGCAGTTGTAGACGCAACCGTACTCCTGGCTGGAGTGATTGGAGGTCTAGGAGGGGCGCAATGTCGCACAGTCGCTGCCCATGCGGTTCATAATGGCTTAACCCATATTTCAGGACATAATAGCATTCACGGGGAGAAGGTCGCTTATGGTATCCTGGTACAACTGCGGTTAGAAGAAATGATCCAAGGGAATCAACTAGCAGCTTCAGCAAGACAACAACTGTTGAAGTTCTACGCAGAGATTGGACTACCCCAAAAATTAGCAGATTTGGGATTAGGTAATATCACTTTGGGTGAGTTACAAACAGCAGCAGAAATTAGTTTAGAACCTAATTCTGATATCCACCGTCTACCGTTTAAAGTAGCGTTGGAACAATTAATGGCCGCAATGGTTTCTACCACTGCACCAATAGATATTAACCGTGTTTCCATTAGGGGAATAAGTGACGAGGTGAAAGAATGAATTTAAGTTGGATTACTCCCGCAGAACGGATACAAAAGTTACCTCCTTATGTTTTTGCTCGTTTAGATGAATTAAAAGCGAAAGCTAGAGAACAGGGACTAGATTTAATTGATTTGGGTATGGGAAATCCCGATGGTCCTACACCCCAACCTGTAATAGAAGCTGCCATGACGGCCTTGCAAAATCCCGCTAATCATGGTTATCCCCCATTTGAAGGGACCGCAAGTTTCCGTAAAGCTATTACCCAATGGTATCATCGTCGCTATGGTGTGGTACTTAATCCTGATAGTGAGGCTTTACCCTTACTCGGTTCTAAGGAAGGTTTGGGACATTTAGCGATCGCCTACATTAATCCTGGTGATACTGTATTAGTACCTTCACCATCTTACCCTGTACATTTCCGTGGTCCGATTATTGCTGGGGGAGTTATTCACAATTTAATTCTTAAAGAAGAAAATAACTGGTTAATTGATTTAGCGGCCATTCCTGACGAAGTAGCCAGAAAAGCCAAAATTCTCTATTTTAATTATCCTAGTAATCCTACCGCAGCCACCGCCCCCCGCGAATTTTTTGCAGAAATTGTCGCTTTTGCGCGGAAGTATGAAATCCTTTTAGTCCATGATTTATGTTATGCAGAATTAGCTTTTGATGGTTATCAACCTACTAGTTTATTAGAAATTCCGGGCGCTAAGGATATAGGGGTAGAATTTCACACCTTATCTAAAACCTATAATATGGCAGGTTGGCGCGTTGGTTTCGTCGTGGGAAATCGTCACGTGATCCAAGGTTTGCGGACACTGAAAACCAACTTAGATTATGGCATTTTTTCCGCTTTACAAACGGCGGCAGAAACAGCTTTACAACTTCCTGATTCTTATTTACATGAAGTGCAGCAACGTTACCGCACTCGTCGAGATTTTTTAATTGATGGTTTGGGTAAATTGGGGTGGAATATTCCTAAAACCGAAGCAACTATGTATTTGTGGATAAAATGTCCGGGGGGAATGAATTCTACAGATTTTGCTTTGAATGTTTTACAGCAAACAGGGGTAGTAGTCACTCCGGGAAATGCCTTTGGTGTGGGTGGTGAAGGCTATGTAAGAATTAGTTTAATTGCAGATTGCGATCGCTTGGGTGAAGCTTTACAAAGATTCAAAGAAGCGGGTATTTGCTATCAATCGCAAGTTTCTGTTTCTGCGTAATCATACCTGAATCAGCCCATTATTCTCTATAAGAGGTCAAAATTGAGTTGGAACTAAAATTTGAATGGGATGAAGATAAAGGTAAATTAAATCAGAAAAAACATGGTGTTTCTTTTGAGGAAGCAGCTTCAATATTTAATGATCCTTTATCTATCAATTTTGACGATCCTGAACATTCATTAGGAGAGAATCGCTATATTATAATAGGATTATCCAATCAAGGTAGATATTTGTTTGTTTCTCATACAGATCGTGATGATAAAATCCGTTTAATTAGTGCAAGATTAGTTACACCTAAAGAAAGGAGATATTATGAACGAGAAAATACAATATGAATTAGAAGATGACTTAAAAGAAGAATATGATTTAAGTCAACTAAAAAACCCGGTTCGGGGTAAATATTCTCAACGATATCAAGAAGGATATAGTGTTACTATCCATCATGAAGATGGGACAACAACAGTAGAACATTTCCCTAAACAAAATGATATAATTATTCTTGATCCTGATGTGAAACAATATTTTCCTAATTCAGAATCTGTTAATTCTACTTTGAGGAGTTTGATTAAATTAATTCCTCAAAAATAGAAAATTACTACAGCAATTTCAATCCATTTATTGCTGACATTAAATATCTAAGTTATGATTCATTGTCACCTACAATTTCCGCTTTTTTATCCATATACCCAACATAGCTATAAAAGTACATCCAATGGTAGCAATAATGCTTAAAATCAATGAAGCTGAAAAGGGATTTTTTGGTAATAAAGGTAAGTTAATTTTATCTATGTGTTGAACTATAATACCGGAAATTATTGCACCACCACCAAAACCTATACCTAATACTTGTACTGTTGTTTCTAAAGTGCGATCGCTTTTAGCTTGTTCTATTTCCACTATACGAGATTTAAAAAACCAGATGTGTAGAGGTTTAGCATTACTCATTGGTGTTAACTTAAGCTACAAAAGCCTTATTTGTTGGCCTTCACACCCGCCCAGAAATGAATTATGGCTTACGCCACGCTACGCTATCAGGGCTAATAGCAAAAGTAAACTAAAGTTTACTCAAAAATTTC
>LJOT01001066.1 GCA_001672075.1 Anabaena sp. CRKS33 | reverse complement strand
TATAATTATCAAATTAGAGAATTACCAGATATTATTGATGATTATTTAGGTAATTTACCCGGTGGTGAAGATTGGAAGTTAGGGAAAAGGTAATCAATATGACCCAGGAATTAATAGACCTCAGAAATAGTATCTTAGAACAACGTTATAGTGATGCTTTGGCTATTGTTGATGAATTAGAGGGGATGAGTAAAAAAGCTATATTACGACAAATAAAATCTTTTTTAAAAGTGTTGTTAATTCATTTGATTAAAAATCAAATTGAGAAAAGATTAACAAATTCTTGGGTTGCTTCTATT
>LJOT01000286.1 GCA_001672075.1 Anabaena sp. CRKS33 | reverse complement strand
ACAGATTGGGGTGAAAAAAACCTACCCCAACTAGGTAACACCACACTAGACTGTATTCATCAAAGCATGATTTTATTTGCTGCCGGACGTAGCGAAGCCCTAAAACGCTTTTTAGTAGATGAAGGAGCAGGAAAAGACCAACGCTTTTGGGGACTTGCTCAGGCATTATCGGCATTATATCCCACCGTTACAGATGAAAAACGCTGGGTAGATGGGGTATTAGCACGGAAAAAGGGGTTGGGGTTTTGAGTGCGGGGTGCGGGGTGCGGAGTGGGGAGTGTGGGTATATAGTTTTAGAGGAGGTTGGTAGAAAATGACAATTAAACGATTTGAGGAAATACGAGCTTGGCAAAAAGCTAGAGAACTGGTACAAGAAATTTATAAAATATCTAGTGTTGGAGATTTTAACCGAGATTATGGCTTAAAAAATCAAATTTGTAGAGCTGCTGTTTCTTCAATGACTAATATTGCTGAAGGTTTTGGTCGTAATACTCATAAAGATTTTGCCCATTTTTTGGATATTGCTAGAGGTTCGGTAATTGAAGTACAGTCATTATTATATGTTGCTTTAGATGTCAATTATATTGAAAAGCCAGAATTTGATAAACTATATATAATAGCTGAAGAAACTATTTCTTTAATCACTAAATTTACATCCTACCTTCGCCAAAACCCCTCTTAAAACTTACCCCACTCTCACACCCCGCACTCTCACACCCCGCACTCTCACACCCCGCACTCTCACACCCTGCACCCCACACCCCGCACTCTCACACCCTGCACCCCACACCCTGCACCCCACACCCCGCACTCTCACACCCCGCACCCCAAAGGAGAAAATAAATGTCTATCAGAGAACAACTAATCAATGAAATATCCCAAACACCTGATATTTTAATCAGAGAAGTTTTAGACTTTCTACTGTTTATTAAATCTAGAGCAAATCAAGAGATAGAGGGTAAAAATAATTCTGGTAATTCTGATTTTCCATCTTTGTTAAATTTCATAGATCAAATTAATTCTGAAACACCAACAGCAGATAATCTACAGCTACCAAGAGATTTATCAAAAAATCTAGATCAATGTAAACTTTCCGAATTTTTCCGTCAATCTCCCTTAGCTGAAGTAGCCGAAGAATTAGACCTGAGTAGAGATACCAGTTTACCCCGTGATAGTTTTATCCCATGATTCATTTCCCTAACTGATTCCCATGACTTATCTTCTTGATACTTGCTTGATTTCCGAAACCATTACTAAACGACCAAATCAACAAGTTTTAAACTGGCTAGATGCCCAACCTCCAGAAACACTTTACTTGAGCGTAATTACAATTGGTGAAATTGCTAAAGGGATCAATAAACTTCCTATATCTAAACGGAAAGAATCTCTTACCAAGTGGTTCAATGAAAGCCTACCCCATCGGTTTGAAAATAGAATTTTAGGCCTAGATATTGCCACAATGGTTTTATGGGGAAACCTAGTGGCAGAATTAGAACAAAATGGACAACCTTTACCTGCTATGGATTCTCTCATTGCTGCCACCGCGTTAAAAAATTCTCTTATCCTTGTTACCCGTAATGAAAAAGATTTTGTTGGTACTAAAGTTGTAATTATTAATCCTTGGAATTAATCCTGGGAATTTTTTAGTAAATTTATAAACTGATATTAGAAAATATATCTCTCAAAATTTCCTACTCACATTCCACACCCCGCACCCTTAAACCCCGCACCCCGCACCCTCTCACATCCTAAAACCTATGGCAACTATTAAACCTTGGCACAAAATTGATGGACTAACACCCCGCGAAGACCTCCGGGACTGTAAACCTTTAGATGCTGCGGAATTTGCAGTACATTTAGATCAGGTCAGAAATCAAAAAGCACCTGCTGACTATCAACAACCAGAAAGGTTTTTTGACCGTACCTATTTAACTAAATATTTAACTGAATTTTCCGCCCAGGTTATCCGGCGTTTATCAGGTGAAAAAACAGAAACCTCTGCTATTTTTAATCTTTCTACTCAATTTGGTGGTGGTAAAACCCACGCCTTAACTTTACTTTACCATTTAGCTAAAGGTGGTGCTATTGCTAATAATTGGACTGGTGTACAAAAGATATTACAAAAAGCTGGTATTTCTTCCGTTCCAGAAGCAGCAGTAGCCGTGTTTGTCGGCACTGAATTTGATTCTATTTCAGGACGGGGAGGAAAAGATGGTATACCATTACGGAAAACACCTTGGGGAGAAATTGCTTATCAATTAGGTGGAGAAAATGCCTTAGCTGTATTGGCAGAACATGAGCAAAGATTTACTGAACCTAAAGGCGATGTGATTAAACAATTTCTGCCCAAAGATAAACCCTGTTTGATATTAATGGATGAAATTATTAATTATGTGAGTACATATCGAAAAGATGGTTATCACAATAGTTTATACAATTTCATTCAAGCATTATCAGAAACGGCTAGAAGTTTAGATAATGTGGTGTTAGTAGTTTCTATTCCTGCTTCAGAAATGGAATACACTTCCGCCGATGAAGGAGATGAACAAAGATTTAAAAAAATGCTGGATCGGGTGGGTAAACCTATTATGATGTCAGCAGAAGCGGAAACTTCAGAAATTATTAGAAGAAGACTCTTTGAATGGGATGCTGGGGCTGTAACTGCTGACGGTAGGATTATGTTACCAAAAGATGCGATCGCCACTTGCAATGAATATGCTGACTGGGTACTAGATCACCGTCAACAACTACCTAGTTGGTTTCCCCTGGATAATCCCCGTGAAGCCTTTTATGCTACCTATCCTTTCCATCCTTCAGTATTATCGGTATTTGAGCGCAAATGGCAAGTTTTACCCCGCTTCCAACGCACTAGGGGAATATTGCGTTTATTAGCTTTGTGGGTGTCTCATGCTTATAAAGAAGGATATCAAGGCGCACACCGTGACCCCTTAATCACTTTAGGAACAGCACCCCTAGATGACCCCCAATTTCGTGCCGCAGTCTTTGGACAATTAGGCGAAGATAGATTAGAGGGTGCTGTCACAACGGATATTTGTGGTAAAAAGGATTCCCATGCTGTGCGTTTAGATGGGGCAGCTGATGATCAAATTAAAAAAGCACGATTGCACCGTAAAGTTACAACTAGCATATTTTTTGAATCTAATGGTGGTATTTTACGGGCTGAATCTACTATCCCAGAAATTCGGTTAGCAGTAGCAGAACCATCTTTAGATATTGGCAATGTAGAAACAGTTTTAGAGACACTAGCTACAGATTGTTATTATTTGTCAATAGAAAAAAATAAATATCGTTTTAGTCTGTCACCTAACTTAAATAAGATTTTAGCAGACCGTCGTGCCAATGTCCAATCATCAAGAATTACAGAAAGAGTAAAATCAGAAATTCAAAAAGTTTTTACTTCCCATCCAGGAATACAATTAGTTGAATTTCCAGAAGTTTCTAGTACAATTTCTAATCGTCCTGTTTTAACTTTAGCTATATTAGCACCAGAACATTCTCTACAAGATAGTCAGACTTTAAAAATGATGGAGTCTATGACTAAAGAATGTGGCACATCCAACCGCACCTTTAAGAGTGCAATAATTTGGGCTGTTGCTGATACTGATACCAGGTTAAGAGAAGAAGCGAGAAAAGTTTTAGCTTGGGAAGATATACGGGACGAGGAAAAAGGTTTAGATAATAACCAAAAACGTCAGTTAGAGGAAAATCTAAAAAAATGTGCATCTAATTTAAAAGAAAGCGTCTGGAATGCTTATAAATTTGTGGCTTTCTTAGGGAAAGATAACAAAATCCGTGTCATAGATTTTGGTCAAGTCAACTCTACTCAATCTACTACATTAGTAGGTTTAATTATTAACCGTTTACGTCAAAGTGATGATGTTATTGATAGTATTAATCCTCGGTTTTTAAGCAGAAATTGGCCGCCAGCATTTACAGAATGGCGGACTAAAGATGTCCGTGATGCTTTTTTTGCCTCTCCATTATTTCCCAGATTGTTAAATAGTGATGTCAAGAGTGATGCTGTGAAAGATGCTATATCTCGCGGTGTCAAAGATGGAACTTTAGCTTATGTTGGTAAAAGTAATAATGGTTATGAACCTTTCTATTTTGAGTGTGATTTTTTTAGTAGAGATGTAGAAATTTCTGAGGATATGTTTATCATTACTAAAGAAACAGCAGAGGCTTATCAAACAGCTTTAGCTGCAAGTGTTTCTGTTCCCCAAAAGCCATCAACACCACCAGAAACTGGGGAAACTACTACTGACAACTCAGACAATAATAAAAGTGGTTTTACACCGATTCCAAATACTCTAGGAGATAAACCTGCGGCCTATGATAGTCATAGGAAAAAATCACAAGATGAACCAGAACCAAAAGATGAACCTGAGATTATAACTTCAGTTGTATTACCAAAAATATTAAGGTGGAGTGGTGTAATTACACCGCACAAATGGATGAATTTTTATACGAAAGTTGTATCTAAATTTGCAACGACTAAAGATTTGAAATTAACATTAAAAGTGGAGGTTTTAGTAGAGGGAGAAATAGCTACCTCAAAGATTGAGGAAACTAAGGTTGCACTGGCTGAATTAGGGCTAAATAATGATGTTAGGACTGATATAGATGACAATCGCTAAAATGCAAATTTTA
>LJOT01001065.1 GCA_001672075.1 Anabaena sp. CRKS33 | reverse complement strand
TCACAAAATCAGGACAAATAGGTGCAAATTTTTTCTGTTGTTTTGGTGTAAGTTGATTCCATCTTTCTAACTTTATCCAAGCAGCATCAGGAGAACGTTTTGCACCTGTAGAAAGTGTAAATCCCGTGCTAGAATCGAAACAAATTCCTGTGTTATCTTTTTCTGACCACACATATAATTGTCCAGCCAAGTTAAAGTTACGGTTTCCTGTTTCTGAACCGGCGGGTGACATAATTGATATTTCTCCAAATTTATTTCTCTCAATGCGTAAATCACGGTTTAATTGACAGAATTGAAAG
>LJOT01000285.1 GCA_001672075.1 Anabaena sp. CRKS33 | reverse complement strand
TTGCTACTGGCAGGAGACATCGGTGGAACAAAAACTATTTTGCGCCTGGTACAATTCTCAGATACATTGGGGCTAAAAACTCTGTATGAGGAGAGTTTTCCTAGTGGGGATTTTCCTGATTTAGTCCCCATAGTCCAAAAGTTTTTGACTACAGCTAATTCTAGTACACCAGAAAAGGCCTGTTTTGCCATCGCTGGACCTGTGGTAGAAAATACTGCTAAGTTGACTAACTTATCATGGTTTCTGGATACAGAACGTTTAAGCAAAGAACTGGGTATTGAAAGAATTTCTCTAATTAATGACTTTGCGGCCGTTGGTTATGGTATTTTTGGTCTCACTAAACAGGATTTACTGACTTTACAAGTTGGTAAATATCAATCAGCAGCACCAATGGCTATAATCGGTGCAGGAACAGGGTTAGGACAGGGATTTTTGATTAAACAAGGAAATAATAGCTATCAAGTCTTTCCTTCCGAAGGTGGACACGCAGATTTTGCCCCCCGCAATCAGTTAGAATTTGAATTGTTGAAATATATTTTGACTAAATATGATATTCAACGAGTATCCGTAGAAAGGGTTGTTTCTGGTTTGGGAATTACTTCTATTTATCAATTTTTACGAGATCGGAAAATAGCCACCGAGTCTCCAGTCATTGCTAACGCAGTCAGAACTTGGGAACAAGAAGCCGGAAAGTCAGAAAAAACCGTTGACCCTGGTGCGTTAATTGGGAATGCGGCTTTAGAAAAAAGCGATCGCCTTTCGGAACAAACTATGCAATTATTTATAGAGGCCTACGGTGCTGAAGCGGGGAATCTAGCCCTGAAACTACTACCTTATGGAGGATTATACATTGCTGGTGGTATCGCCCCTAAAATCCTACCTTTAATACAGGATGGCAGTTTCCTCACCAATTTCACCCAGAAAGGAAGAATGGGTTCTCTTCTGGAAGAAATACCCGTATATATAATTCTCAATCAACAAGTCGGGTTAATTGGCGCTGCTTTGTCTGCATCTAGGTTATAAATGCAATAACAGTAAAATCTGCATCTACAACTTTTATGATGAGAATTAGTAATATCAGTGAAATATTCAGGAGTAGCAAAAAATGATCATCACTGAAATACCAACGCAATTACTAACTAACACTTGGATAACAGCAACTTGGGAGGAATATATTCAAGTAATTGAAAATTTTGCTGATAAAAAAGCCAAAAGCTATTATCATCATGGGAAAATGAGGATAGAAATGTCACCAATTGGAAATGATCATGCTTGTTACCATAGTATAATTATTTTTGCTGTTAACCTATTTGCAACAATTAAGGGAATTAAATTTAATAGCAAAGATAATTGTACATACAGGAAAATAGGATTTCAAGAAGTTCAACCAGATGTTTCTTATTATATTGCTGAAAAAGCAAATGCTATTCCCTATGGAACTTCTATTGTCAACTTAGATGTTTATCCTGTACCAGATTTAGTCATTGAAGTTGCTAATAGTTCTTTAGCTGATGATCAAGGGGAAAAACGTCTAATGTATGAAGATATGGGTATACCCGAATATTGGGTACTTGATGTCCAAAATGTCCAGATTATCCCTTTTATCATCGAAAATGGCGGAAGTAGAAGAATTAATGAATCTCAAGTATTACCAGGATTACAGATTTCTTTACTTAATGAAGCATTAAGAAAAACTCGACTGGATCATAGTCAAGTTTGTGCTTGGTTATTAAGCCAATTTCAGCAATAATCATATAATTAATTTCATCCTAGTTTTAAATAGCGGACTCATAATTTCGGTAATTATGGCAGGACATAGTAAATGGGCTAATATTAAACGTCAAAAAGCAGTAGTAGACGCAAAAAGGGGGCATATCTTTACCCAGCTATCTCGCGCGATAATTGTCGCAGCTAGAAATGGTATACCAGACCCAGCGGGAAATTTTCAACTACGGACTGCCATTGATAAAGCCAAAGCGGCGGGTATTCCTAATGATAACATTGATAGAGCGATCGCTAAAGGAGCAGGTACTTTTGGCAGTGATTCCTACGGAGATCCTCGCTATCACTCCAATTTAGAAGAAATTCGTTATGAGGGTTATGGTCCGGGTGGTGTCGCAATTTTGATTGCAGCCCTCACAGATAACCGCAACCGTACTGCTGCTGATTTACGGGTGTCCTTTAGTAAAAATGGCGGAAATTTGGGAGAAACTGGTTGTGTCAGTTGGATGTTTTCCCAAAAGGGTGTTTGTGTGGTTGAGAATGTAATTAATGAAGAACAGCTTTTAGAAGCTTCCTTAGAGGGAAATGCTGAGTATTATGAAATGATTGCAGATCAAACATCTGAGGTATTTACTGAAGTAACAAATTTAGAGAAACTCAGCCAAGTCTTAAAAGCAAAAGGGTTTAAGGTAGTTGATGTAGAAATACGCCAGATTCCTGGTAATAAAGTTGAGGTAACAAATATTGAACAAGCGCGATCGCTTTTTAAATTAATTGATACCTTGGAAGGGTTAGATGACGTGCAAAATGTTACCAGTAATTTGGAAATTGCTGATAATTTAATGGTTTTAAGTATGACCTAGTATTTTGTACCGTATTTTGTGCCGTTGCCTTGATTATCAATCGTAATCGCGTCACAATAATAATTAAAACTATTGTAATTTATCTTCACAATGTCTCCCACCCTTCTGACTCCTACCCTTTCCTCTCCCCACTCCCCCACAGAAAACCATTGGGGATATGATTATGATTTAGTCATAGTCGGTGGTGGAATTGTTGGTTTAACCCTGGCCTCGGCTTTAAAAGATTCTGGTTTAAATATCCTGCTGATTGAAGCTAGAATGACATCAGCCGCTGTAGCGAAAGGACAGGCCTATGCTGTACATATGTTGTCAGCAAAAATTTTCCAAGGCATTGGTTTATGGGATAAAATTCTCCCCAATATCGCTAAATATAACCAAGTTCGTCTTTCTGATGCTGATTATCCTCATGTAGTTAACTTCCAAACTACGGACTTAGGTACACCAGAGTTAGGTTATGTAGCAGAACATTACGCACTATTAGCACCATTACAGGAATTTGTGGGAAATTGTGCAAATGTAACTTATCTTTGTCCAGCGGAAGTGGTAAGTACGGAAAATCAGTTAGATACAATTAAGATTAACATCAAAATTAACGAGACCACCAAAACCATTCGTAGTAAATTATTAGTAGCTGCTGATGGTGCAAAATCTCCCATTCGTCAAGCTGCGGGAATTAAAACTAAAGGTTGGAAATATTGGCAATCATGTATTGTAGCTTTTGTCAAGCCCGAAAAACCCCACAATAACACCGCTTACGAGAAATTTTGGTCTAGTGGACCCTTTGCAATTTTACCCTTACCAGAAAACCGGTGTCGCATTGTTTGGACCGCGCCCCATGCAGAAGCAAAAGCCTTATGCGCTTTAAATGATCAGGAATTTTTAGCGGAACTGACCAAACGCTATGGTGATCAAATGGGTAAATTAGAATTATTGGGAGATAGGTTTATTTTTCAAGTACAATTAATGCAGAGCGATCGCTATGTTCTCCCTAGATTAGCATTAATTGGCGATGCTGCCCATAATTGTCATCCTGTGGGAGGACAAGGTTTAAATTTAGGTATTCGTGACGCAGCAGCATTAGCCGAAATCATCCAAACAGCACAGCAAAATCGTCAAGATATTGGTAATATTTCCATTCTCAAAAAATATGAACGCTGGAGAAAAAAAGAAAACCTCGCAATATTAGGTTTCACCGATTTATTAGATCGAGTTTTTTCTAATAACTTTTTACCAGTGGTAATAGTTCGTCGTCTCGGTTTATGGATAATGCAAAAAGTCCCGATGATCAGAATATTTGCGCTGAAATTAATGATAGGATTAAAAGGAAAAACACCAGAATTAGCTAACCGGTGAAATTACCAACACCAAAAGTAGGGTGCGTCAGATTCGATAACTCAGCCAGCCATAAATCGCTTTTTGATCGCTGACGCACCTGAAAAATTTACCTTTTTTGATAATTTGTTAATAATATCAACCTCATAACTAAGGAAAGTGAGAGATATCATGACTCAAACTTTAGAAAATTCTCTAAATTTAGTAGAAAAAGAACAACATTTCTACCGTCCTGGAATAACTTGGGAAAGTTTTCAAGCAATTCAAAAAGCCTTTGCAAATGTACCAGGGGTGCGTTTATTTTATTGTGAAGGAGTTTTAGAAATTGTGACTACTAGTAAATTACATGAAGCAATTGCATCTTTAATGGGATTGCTGTTAGGACAATATTTTTTAGAACAAGGTATTGAATTTTTTCCCAGTGGAAGTTTTTCGCAAATTATTCCTGGGATAGTTGAGTATCAAGCTGATTTATCCTATTGTTTTCAAACTGATAAATCTAGACCAGATTTATGTATTGAAATTGTGATTACTAGTGGTAGTCCTATCAAACTGAAGAAATATAAATTAATGCAAGTTCCCGAAGTTTGGTTTTGGGAAGATGGAACTTCAGAAATTTACTGTTTGCGAGAACAAGAATATGAGAAAGTTAATAATAGTGAATTATTACCCAAATTAGATTTATCCCTATTAAATCGTTGTCTTTTGTTATCTTCTCCCTTAGAAGCAATTAAACAATTTCGTCAGGGATTAACCTTGTA
>LJOT01001064.1 GCA_001672075.1 Anabaena sp. CRKS33 | reverse complement strand
GAAACCGCGTCTACACGGGCAAAACCTGCCTACGCAGGTTAAAAATACCATTAACAAAGTTTAACCAAACCATCAAAAAAGTCCCTTGTCAAAATATATCATGTATAATATAGTTTACCTATTCTGTATATTATCTATACAGAATTACAAACATCCAAGGGTTAAATGATGGCAAGTTACATTAAGTCTAAAGTCCAACAGTCCCTAAGTTTTCTGATGGTGCTGGTTATAGCATTTTCAGTATTCAGTGGGGTTCTATTCCTCAATCCTAGTCCTTCCTATGCGTATAATGAATCTGAT
>LJOT01000284.1 GCA_001672075.1 Anabaena sp. CRKS33 | reverse complement strand
GCTGAAATAGATTGTTTAAGAACATCTTGATTTTTTACATCTGTTTTTATCCAATCTGTAACCTGTTGTTCAGTTACAAAAAATCCTTTTCCCACAGGAATTACACCCTGAAAGCATTTATTGAGATTTGCTTTTAACCGCACAGCTTGAGAAACATCAACAGTAGATTTTAGAGAAGAATTGATTTGTGAAACTACAAGATCATCTAAATAATACTTTCGCGGTTTATCCTTACACCAATTAATAATACTCACATGAACCTTCGCAGCACCAGACCAAGGTTGTGTAGAAACAGCCTCATGAATATAACCACCATTTTGAGTAATATAATCTAAAGCCGCAATTCTACTTTTACCTTGACTTATAGAATTAGTACCAACCAAACCAACCCTACCCTTCTCATCAATTTTATCATGAGCCAACCGAAACCAATAAGCACAAAAATCTACATCTTTAACTTTCGGAAAACGTTGAAAAATTCTATCTACATATTCATCATTCAAATTCATTCTAATATGTTTACCACCTAAAAACGGTGGATTTCCAATAATAGCATTAGCCTTGACCCATTCACCAAACAAAGCATCTTCACAAACAATATTATCATCCAAACTATCCAAAGGTAAAGCAGGTTCAGTCAAACATAAATCATCAATCGCAATTTTCCGCGCTATCATCAAAGTTACCCGCGCTAATTCCACAGCAAAAGGATTTGTATCCATACCATAAAACTGTAAAGGTGTTACCAAACCCATTTCCATTTGTTGACCTTCAGACCCATTCAAAGACTGGATTTTTTCTAAAAGCATTCTTTCCACTCTTTTCAATTGCTGATATGCTATATAAAGAAAATTTCCCGAACCACAAGCAGGGTCTAAAACCCGATAACCTTGTAATTCTATCTGCAATTTTCCCAACTCCTTAACCGTACTTGCTTCCTCAATTTTATCCTCCCAATAACGACTAATTGTGGGACGGACAATTTTCATAATATCTCCCTCAGAAGTATAATGAATTCCCTTCGCGTGACGTTCTTTTTTATCTACCGTTCCCTCAAATAAATTCCCAAAAATCGCCGGACGAACCTTACTCCAATTCTCCCGCGCAGAAACATCTAAAAAATTTAATTCTTCCCTAGTTAACTCAATGGGGTCAATACGAGAAAATAAACCCCCATTAAAATAATCTACACCTTGATAACGTCCCGCAGGAGTTTTTCCCGGTAGATTCATTTCCCGAAATAAACCACCTAAAAGATCATAGGAACTTGACCCATTCATACAATCTTGAACACAAGAAACAAACAAATCACGGGGTAACAATTGTCTATCTTCCGCAAACATAGCTAACACACATTGTAAAACAAACCGCTGTGCTGTTAACTTTTCAATACCCCTAGCTTCTAACTCTAATAATAATTCTCCCATACGACGAGCAGCCCGTTCTGTCACTTCTACCTGGTTGTTTTGGAATATAGGAGTTTTTTGACCTAATTCCATAAAGGCCAACGCTCCCGACCGTGCTGGTAGTTCTTCAAGGGAGATTTTATCTACAGGTGTATCTATCTGAATATCAAAATCAAAGATCCAGAATTGATCAAAATTACATAAGATGACATATTTAGGACGATTTGGGACTAACCTAGTCCAATAATCAAAAGCTTGAGAATAATGTTTATTTAGGTCTTCTCCGCGCTTTTTCATTTCAATTAAAACGCGAGGTTTCCAAACTAAGTCAGCAAAACCGGTTTTTCCAGTTTTACTACCTTTTTTAATAGCTTCCTCATATTTCGCTCCGGCTTCCAAAGCACCTTCATGACCAAAAGCCCGAAAAAATCGGTCAAGAAAGGTTTGTGCTTCTTTACGTTCTTGTCCGGTGATATGTTGGTTGCAAAATTGGACGAATTTAGATAAACTTTCTGGTGTTGATGATGTCATAGTTTTTTTTCTAAAGTAACAAGATACCTGACCACTCACTAATTATAAAAATAGCATTTAATATCCTCATCAAAACCCGCGAAAAAAGTAGAATTAGAGATTGACAATTAATTTAAAATATGTTATCATACAACTGACGAGGAAGAACTATCATCAAATAATAAAACTCAACCACAGAGAAAAACCTTGAAAAACCTCTTACCTTCGTGTACTTCATGACCTCGTGGTTAATTTATCCCCTCATGAAAACCCGCGAAAAAAGTAGATTTAGGGATTGACAATTAATTTAAAATATGTTATCCTTATCTTGATAAGGAAGAACTATCATTAAATAATTAAAAGATTGTGGTATGGATTCATTAAACCAAAGACAAAATGCGATCGCTATTTAGGAATCGCTGTAATGAAGCTATTGGTTGTGAAGTTAAACCAATTAATAAAAGATTTAAACCCAGTAGCTAAACAGAAATGGTCGTAAATATGAATTTACAAGAAACCCAACTCCAAATTTATCAATTAAAGCAACAAATGACTTTAACTTTAGATCATCCAAAATCAGTGAAATTACAAGTCAAAAATATCAGCTTAATTCAAAAACAACTACGAGCTATTAAAAAAGAGGTGAATTTAGCTATTCGAGAAATTAATCAACAAGCTACACAAACTACTCCTGATAGCATCGTCTCTGTTGCTTTAGATTTATTTGGTAAACGTAAATTAGCAGGTCAATTAAGACAAAGTACCCGAAGGGCTATTCAGTCAGAAAAAATTAGCTTGAGACAACCTTACATGGATATTAAAGATGATATTGACCAGTTGCTTTTGGCAGGGGATAAATTGAAGCTAGAAGCAGAACAATATTTATCGTAGCATCTAATAATGTCTTTCATTACCTCGTGGTTAATTTATCTCCTCATCAAAACCCGCGAAAAAAGCAGAATTAGGGCTTGACAATTAATTTAAAAAATGTTATCATAGAACCGACGATGAAGAACTATCACTAAATAATTATAAGAGATCCTAGGGTGTGTAAGCGTTGCGTAACGCATCTAACTATCATGTCCTTCATTGCTTCGTGGTTAATTTATCCCCTCATCAAAACCCGCGAAAAAAGCAGAATTAGGGCTTGACAATTAATTTAAAAAATGTTATCATAGAACCGACGAGGAAGAACTATCACTAAATAATTAGTGATAGCGAACAAACAGTAGTTTCGTCGAGTGCGAATTACCGTACCCACCTTTTTGTCCTGGAAGATTATAATTGTTTGTGCTATTATTTGCCCTTGATGAAACAAACAACTTGTAGTTGAAATACTCCAAGTAATTTATACAAAACCACTAAATGGAACTAAGTAAGCCGTGATGAATGCTGTATTACCTCGTTTTTTAAAGTCAGCCTACCGCAAAGAACCTATAGTTAGTGTATTGTTAACCGTAGGTGTAATAGATGCTCTCATTGGTGGGTTGGATGATAGTTGGTCACTCTTCACCTTTGGTTTAGCTACAACAGGGGTGGCTTTTGCTTTTAAATTATGGCGTATGCAGCAGCGTCCGTCTTTACCAGAAGAGCCTATTGTTCAACATTATTTACCTCCTCAGTCTTCTACTGCTCCTTTACCTGTACTCAAGGTTTCCAAGAAAAAACCACGTCAGTAGTTACTAGCAGAGTTTATAGGCGTTGCAGCATTGGCTACATTTAACCTAATTTTTGCGGACAAGTAAGTGTATATTTTGATTTGGCACTGACGGAAACTGCTGTATATAATGGCAAAATCCAAACTCCCAAAACAATGGCGCACCTTGTTGGTAACACTTCAATATACGCTTAAACCGCTAAAAATGTTTGAATCACATCCTGACTAAGTTCCTGAGTTGGGCCTGAAGCAACAATGCCACCTTTTTGCATAGCATAATAGTAATCTGCCTGACGGACAAAATGCAAGTGTTGTTCCACCAATAAAACAGAAATCCCGGTAGTTTCAATAATCTGACGCACTGCGGCTTCAATTTCCAAAATGATTGAGGGTTGGATACCTTCTGTCGGTTCGTCTAATACGAGTAGTTGTGGTTTTCCCATTAAAGCACGAGCGATCGCTAATTGTTGCTGTTGTCCACCACTTAGATCTCCACCCATACGAGAAAGCATAGTTTTTAAAACTGGAAATAGGCTAAAAATTTCGGGAGGAATTTCCGGTTTTTTGACTGGTTTTTGTCTAGCTTCTAATCCCAAAAGCAGATTTTCTTTAACTGTTAATCGCGGGATAATTTCCCTTCCTTGACTTACATAACCAATACCCATTTTTGCCCTTTCATAAGTCGGTTTAGCGTTAATTATTTCCCCTACAAAATTAATAATTCCGCTGCTAGGTTTGAGTAGTCCCATAATTGTTTTGAGCATGGTTGTTTTGCCTACACCATTGCGTCCAATTAAACATACCATTTGTCCTGGTAATACAGTCAAATCTACATTTCTGATAATATGACTTTCACCATAATGAACGTTAAGATTAGAAATTTTTAGCATCATCAAATTAACCTGATTAACTATAGGAATCCGGTTTGATTCCTGAATTTACTTGTGTGGTCAGGGAACAGGGAACAGGGAACAGGGAACAGGGAACACAGGAACAGGGAACAGGGAACAGGGAACACAGGAACAGGGAACAGGGAACAGGGAACACAGGAAGAAAGACAGAATTGATACCTACTGAGTCTTGTATGGCTACGCCACGCAAGCTATCAAAAATCAAAT
>LJOT01000283.1 GCA_001672075.1 Anabaena sp. CRKS33 | reverse complement strand
CTTCTAACGCTTGTGGAGAGATGACCCTCTACCCAGACTTGGAGACAAGTTTGGGCAAGGTTGCTCATTGAAACAAGAATCCCCGTCCCTCTATAGGGCAGGGAGCGTCAATTGCAGAACCAGGTAAATTGGCTGCTGTAGCAAATTTAGCAAGGGAATGGTTTACACACTACCTCAAATAACAACAGGACTTACACCTCTTCCCTTGCTTCCCCAGAAGCATAATTTCGCACTTCTAACAACTGGTTTTTTGCATCCACAATCACAACGGTAGGAGAGTAACATTTTAACTCTTCTATGGTAAACTGGCCGTAAGTCATAATGATCAAGCGATCGCCTACTACACCTAAACGTGCTGCCGCCCCATTTAATTCTATAGCTCCTGAATTAGCTACCGCAGGTATAGCATAAGTAGTAAAACGCTCACCATTAGCAATATTCACTACTTGTACTTGCTCATAGGGAAAGATACCAGCTTTTTCTAAGAGAATTTCGTCAATGCTGATACTACCCACATAATTAATATTTGCTCCTGTGAGGGTACAGTTATGAATTTTTGCTAACAAGAAAGTACGCTGCATTGGGATTAAAAATTTTTTTTGCAACCAGGAAGATTTTTCCAACTTAGATCAGTATTTGTGATTAATGATTCCACAATTATTGATTTAGCGGGTAATTAGTAATTGATATTACCACTATACATTTAGTGAAAATTACAGCGGTTTCCGATCTGATGAAGTACAAAGTTGAATGATGAAACTCTTGTAGTGCGGGCATCTTGCCCGCTAAATATGTACCTCATAACACCGGGAAGTGCTGTAAATGTGCATTTTTTAGAACCCTTGTAGAGACGCTCCATGGAACGTCTCTACAATCTTTACTGGAGATGTTTATTATCCTTGAGCAGCCTTAATAAACTTTTCTACTAAGGGAGCTACTTTTTCCACATCTTGCCAACCAAGAATTTGCGTGACCTTTTTTTCCAAATTCTTATAACTACGGAAAAATTCCGCAATTTCCTCCAATTTGTGGGGGGATACATCTTTGAGGGACTTTACATGAGCATAGCGCGGATCTTTGGCGGGAACACAAAGAATTTTTTCATCACGATCACCACCGTCAATCATTTCTAAAAAACCAATTGGTCTAGCAGCAATGATGCAACCGGGGAAAGTTGGCTCATCCATGATCACCATACCATCTAAAGGATCGCCATCGTCAGCCAATGTGTTAGGGATAAAACCATAGTCATAAGGATACTTTACCGAAGAATAGAGAACCCGATCTAGGGCAAATGCTTGTAAATCCTTATCGTATTCATATTTATTTTTACTCCCACCAGCAATTTCAATTAAGACGTTAAGTACACCTGGTTTGGGTTGGGCAGGAATAAGAGATAAATCCACAACAAGACTCCTATATTAACAGTGAACAGGGGCAGTAGATATTTTTGCTCCCAGTGTCAAATTTTAAGGCATTGTGGATCTTTTCCTCGAAATTCCTGGTTGACTGTTGTAAATTCCGTGAAACGTTAATTCTTGTTAAATTTTTTCTGTGTTAAATGTCTGCTAAGTGCTGCGAGGTTGTATCACAAGAATTGACAGACAGACTATTTGAATTTATACAAACGGGTGCAGATTCTGCACCCAATTAGTCCCCACTATGGGGTTACTTTTTGTTCTGTAGTTGCTTCTTCAGGTTTTGGTGAGTCTTGTTTTTCTGTATTTGCGGTGTCTGAATCAGTTTTTTGTTGTACTTGCGGCAAGTGAATACTATTTACTTGATTAATAAATAGTTCTACAGCTTGACTAATTTTTTGTTGTTGTTTATCTTCTTCTGGAATATCATAACAACGATAGGCTGGAGTGATTCCTAAAATAAACTTTTCCTGTTCAGATTCTAACAATTCCACCGCTGTGCTGGCGGCCATCCAATTTTTTTCAAAGGGAAATGATGTGACGACACTGGCCACAATGGAAGCAACTGCTGGACAAATAACAGGTAGCCATTTTAACCACGCTTGTCCTGCTTCCAATTTATCAACTAGAACTAAAATTGGTGTCACACCTGATAAAATAACCGTAGAAATTTGCAAGACGTAGTATAAAGTTCTGTTAAGGTCTCTAGAACTCTTATAATCATCAATCAAGTCTTGAGCATATTCTAAAGCTTTAGCTCGGGCTGGCAAAACTGTGTTATGGTCTATTTGAGTATTTTTATTTAACAAAGAGGTATAAAGTTTAGCTTTTCTAGACATTTGATTTTTTTCTGCTTTCTTTTTGGCGCTATTTACTGATTGTCTATTGAAGATAAACAAACCAATAGCAAGAGTTAAAGCAACGGAGGCAGCAATTACATGGTCTTGATTGCTAGAATCAAAATAAATAATAGCAAATGATGCGATCGCAACTGCGGCTAACAAATAATCAATGAACTTCAAAAAAAACAGCATATTTTTACCCAGTGTAGTTGTAGTTATTGTGGGAATGTTGAGTTGACGAGAGAGGAAACTCATTGTAAAAATTATTTTCACAACCAATATTTTATATTACACGAAGGTACTATTCTTGACAAGATACTCCAAGAAGTAACATTTTCCAGTGTTTTTCAGGATATGAATAAATTTTGGTTGACGATTATTTAAGGTTATTTAACATCTAATTTCATTAAATCCTGATTTAATGTGGTTAAAAGATTATATTTTAATCATTAAATAGCAGTGTTGTATCTTTTGCGTGTAGCTATTGCTAAGGCCAAAACCAGAAACGTCAAAATACCTGCTATGTATAAAGGATAGCCATAGGTCACTGGTTGGGATTGTTTAACAATCATACCTGCTATCACTGGACCAATACCATTAGAAATACTTAAATAAGATGCGTTTAATCCTAAAACAGTTCCCTGATCTTGTGGTTTAGCATTAAGAGAAATTAATGTACTAATCATAGGTTGGACGAGGGCATTAAACAAGGCAAATAATATGCTCACTATGACAAAATAGGTGATACTAGGCCAAAGGGGCATTAAGAGAAATGATAAACTGCGAACGAATAAACCTAAAAATAATATCTTGACGACATTAAATTTAGGACGGAGAACCGATATTCCCCAAGTTTGCATAATTACTGCTGAAGTGCCAAATACTAGAAATAGGAGGGTTAAAGATTGATTATTTTGATGTAGAACTTGAATAAAATAGGGTTGAAAGGCATAGGTAAACATGGTAAATGTTGTCCCGGTTAAAAAGTTAATTAATAGTAAAATGCCCACTCCTGGCATAGCAAACCCTTTAATTAAATTTTCCAATCCTAAATCAAAAATATTACTAAACTTTGGAGATTTGTTTTCTAAAGTTTCTGGCAAGAAGAATATGGTCATTAACATGGCTATCATAGCAACTGCACCAGAGACTAAAAATGCTGTTCCTAAAGAAATTTGCTGTGCTAATAAACTCATAACTGGACCGATAATAAAGCCTAATCCCATGGCTGCACCATAGATTCCAAAGGCTTGAGCGCGGTTTTTTTGCATGGTGACATCAGAAATAACTGCTTGGGCAACGGCAACATTTCCTCCGGTAATTCCATCTAAAAATCTGGCGAAAAATAGTAAAATTGCTGTTGTGGCAGTACCGGCTATAGTGTTAGCAATTACTGTTCCTGCTAGACTAATTATTAATAATGGTTTACGTCCAAATCTATCAGAAAGTTTACCGATTACAGGAGTGGCAAAAAATTGAGCAATAGAGTAGGTAGAAAACAATAAACTAGTTTGGAAATCATTTAAACCAAATTGTTTACCATAAAGATAAATAATGGGGATTAAAATTGTAAAACTCAAGGAGTTAATAAAGGCAATTAAAGCAGTAATCCAAAAAATGCGATTCATTGTCAATTAAACTTATTTATTCATGCTACTTTAGTTATTTTACCATTAATGAGACTTTTTACTTACTGCTCATCAAATTCATGAATTTTAAATTACAGAAAGAGGAATATCTTTATTTACTACCATGTGTTAGTGAAAATGCTTAATCAAATTTGGTTATCAGAATTAAAAATACACCGAGTGATCGCTGTAGTTCGCGCCCCAAAAATGGACTGGGGTAAAAAAATGGCTTTAGCGGTGGCATCTGGGGGTATGAGACTAATTGAAATTACCTGGAACAGTGATCAGGCACCAGAGTTAATTTCCCAACTCCGCACTGAATTACCAGGCTGTCTGATTGGTACTGGTACTTTATTTAACGTCCAGCAATTACAAGATGCGATCGCTTGTGGGTGTCAATTTCTGTTTAGTCCCCATACTGATCCCGTCATGATTAAAACCGCAGTAGCCGCAAATATACCGATAATTCCTGGTGCATTGACACCGACGGAAATTATTACCGCTTGGAATTATGGTGCTACTTGTGTGAAAGTGTTTCCCGTCCAAGCAGTGGGAGGAACTAATTACATCAAAAGTCTACAAGGTCTCCTGGGGTATATTCCCTTAATTCCTACGGGGGGTGTAACCTTAGAAAATGCTGAAGATTTTTTAAAGGTTGGGGCAATAGCTGTAGGCTTAAGTGGGGAATTATTCCCAAAAAAATGGATATTAGAGGAAAATTGGACCGGAATTACCGAACAAGCAAAAGCACTTATCCAGAAGTTAAATTAGTGGTAAAATCAGTACAAATAGACTGAATTAGAATCAAAGTTTTTGAA
>LJOT01001063.1 GCA_001672075.1 Anabaena sp. CRKS33 | reverse complement strand
GCATGTCCAGATGGGCCTCGGCCAGCAGCCTCTTGAGCTTGGCGTTCTCAGCCTCTAGTTCCCGCAGCCGCTGGGCCTCTGAAGCCTCCATGCCGCCGAACTTAGAGCGCCACTTGTAGAAGGTCACGTCACTGAACCCGCCATTGCGGCAGACCTCCTTGATCGGGATGCCGGCCTCGGCCTGCCTCAGAAAGCCAATGATCTGCTCTTCGGTAAATCTGCTCTTCTTCATGTCCGTCATTCTCCTGGTTGACGGACTTCACGAACTTTATGCTGGTACGGCTGGTGGGGGGCAGGTCA
>LJOT01000282.1 GCA_001672075.1 Anabaena sp. CRKS33 | reverse complement strand
AATTGCCATTTTTATGGCGGGATGTGGCGCAGCTTGGTAGCGCACTTCGTTCGGGACGAAGGGGCCGCTGGTTCGAATCCAGTCATCCCGATTTACTGGGGAAGAAGTATATGTTGTTGTTATCACAGGATGATTCGCTTTCTTTGGTAGAATCTGAGAGGAAAAGAGCGATCGCATCTCTGGATGAAGGTAAAGCTGTGATTCCTGTGTGGTTAGATGTTATTTATCAACGTTTGAATAATACACTCAATGAGCGGAACAAATCTGCTTAATCTGTAGGGGGAGATAATGCTTGATGACAAATAAAAATATACAGCCTGATGAGGGTGTTTTCGATTCTGCTCTGGCAAATCAACGTCTAGTATCAGAAACCTTCTTCATTGATTTTTCTGCTGACCGAACAATTGCTCAGAATCTACACCAATCTGACGAAGCTGTGCAGCGTCGGATACGCCAAATCATGGAAGCTGCTAATAGTCCAACTCGATTTTTATTTGACTTCCAGACATACGGTAATGATTCCGATGAACAAGTAGCAGCAGATTTAAGAGGTGGAGCAATTGCAGCAATTGATTCCACAGATGTTTTGCCTGTTACCGATTTAATGAATACTTCCTTTTATGCCGTTGGAGTCGGATGTATTACCAGTCGGAATCGCCATAGTCCAGAGGTTGTTTTGACTACTACAAACACTCGCTATGCCAGACCTGACGAAATTGCAGGGAATGATGACGACTTATGGATTCTATGCGACAACTTAGATAATGCTCGGCAGACTCAAGGCTCTTGGGCTACCACATTTCGGGAATATCAAGAACGAGAGATAGCTATTGATTGTGAGCAAGAAACCGTACTGCTAGATGGACCTGTTTTTACTCAAAACTTGATTACTCAGCATTCGGGACGAGAACTTTATTCTAGGATGATGCAAACAGGGAAGCGTTTTATTGGTGTCATCAAAGATTTGGGTAGTTCATGGGCAATGAGTAAGTGGACAGCCATGAGTTTAGAACGAGGAGAGGGATTTGTCCTATGTCCTATCCAACAGCAATATCAACAAAGGTTTGGAAATATCAGAAGCATTAATAACTGGATTGGGTCATTGCCTGGACAGTATGTTCGGGTTGTTTATCGTCCTGCCGAGAAAGCCTTTGCCTTTGAATGTGCTTTAGCTGATTTATCATACGCAGTCAGTCTATTGCGACAAGATGCTAGTCCAACCATTAACCACGAAATCCCACTTTTGCTGGAAACGGTTGATTGGCATCTCAGAGGAAGCAACAACTCCCAGGCAATTAAACACTCCTTTATCGGCGAAATCCAGCGCAATAACTATCGTATGGGAGTAGATATTACAAATGAGGGCAACTACAGATGACACTGATTCAAATTCCTGACACGATCAATTCTGACTTAAGTTTAATTTGTGGCTATACCTTTAATGAGCCAGAGTTATCAGCCAATGATTTTGTAATCGTTGAAGATAGCGCCAGCCATAGGAACTATTTTGGACAAATTGTTGGGCCACAAGCAAACTTAAATCGCTCGGCACTTGGCCCACAAGATAACGCGACAATCAATGCTTTTGAGCAGTTAGAGCAGAATAACTATGCTCGTGAAGTTGTTGTTCGGGAGGTTTATTTTTATCAGGTCAACCTGATTAAAGATATTACTCAAGACCCACCAAGTAGTGTTCGTCGGCGACCTCAAATTGGCTCTATTGCCAGACCAGCCACTGAAGAAGAGATCATCAGATACTTAAACTTGCCTCCGGCGGATGAAATATATCGAATTGGACAGATTATCGATACAAACATTGGTATTTATATCAATCCCCGAACTCTTTTCTATCAAAGCTTGATTGCTGGTGCAACTGGTAGTGGAAAAACTAATTCTTGTGCCAATTACATCCGTGCAGCCTTACAAATGGGTTTTGCGGTTATTATTTACGATCACAAGCCTGATTATCAGCATATTAATAGACCGAATCAAGATGCAATAGACATTTTAAATGGGGATGGTCAAACCAACCAAGATATAACCTGGATTGAAGGAGTTAATGCTGATTTTTACTACTTGGGAGAGGACTCAACTGCCTTTCAAGGTACTCCCATTGCTATTCCTGCTTCAGAATTCGATCCGGCAGTTCTGGCAGCAGTAATGTATTATCCTCCTAATGAAACTAACTCTCGTGAAGAATTCGAGACTTTATTAGAAGAATTCGACGACGAGCAACACGCAAATCAGAATGATAACGCTCCAGTAATTTGGACACTAGGGGACTTTTTTCGATGGGTCACTAGCAACCAAGATCCTTGGCAGCCACCTGAATCTGCCAGAGAGCGACTAGGAGGAAGACAAGCATCAACTTATAGAGCGATGGTGGCTAAAATGCTCCGTCGTAATCGTCGTCCGGCTTGGGTTGACGGTGGACTGCCAATCCGTCCAACCGCGAATTCTAGCGGTGTTAGAAGCAGAAGATCCAGTCCGAGTGCGGGTATGTTAGGTATTGAGCAAACCCCTCAGCAACCCCAATGGTTTGATCCTACTAATATATTACAACCTGGAAGAGCATTAGTTATCCGTGTGGGACAGGCTGGTGGAGGACGTGACTATGGATTGTTTCTAAACTATATGCTTAAGCGAGTTTACGATCTTAAGGAACAACGCCAGATTACCTTCCCAGTGCTACATCATATTGATGAAGCTCAAGACCTTTTCAACGGTAGTAAGCAGTTTGCCGCTGCAATAGGTAATGTACTTAGTGAAGGAGTCCGTAAAGGGAGAAGCCGACAAATTGCTTTTACTATTGCTGTTCAGAGTGCTGCTCAGATACCTGATGATATTTTGAACAATTTAAACACTCGCATTATTCATCGGCATAACCGAGCTAGTGAAGCACAGCGAGCATTAGAGAAAGCCGCAGATGCCCAAATTTCAATGACTAAGAATTTTGGGCCGGGTGAGGCACTTGTTGACCTATTTGGTGCATCAGCAGTAGTTAATGCCAGAATGCGTTTATCGCCTTTTCAGCTTACTACTGAGGAGTTATTGCAACAGCAAGAACAACAAGCTACATCTGAATCGCAAAAACAGCGCAGAAATTCTCAGACGAGATAAAATTTAGTCCCTGTCTAAAATCTCGAAACAAGAGTCAGAGATTCTGGCTCAGTTTTCTGTCGTCCAAAATGTTATTGTTGGTAGTCGGGAGGAAATAAATTAATGAAAGAACCTTTTTCTGAACAGCAATTCGCTATTATTCCCACAGTTGTCAGTGGTAATCAAGAAACAGTTATCGTCCAATTTTTGACAACAGCAAAGGAATTATTAAAGCAAGCTAAAACTCTAGAAGAAATCCAGGAGGTTTGGCAAAAAGTAAATGCGCTGGAAGCTCTCTCTAAAAAATTTCGATTAAGTAAGGAGGTGCAACTTGACGCTACTGAATTAAGGATTCGGATTGAACGCCGACTAGGAGAATTTTTAAGTCAAAAAAATAACAGCAGAGAAGGAAATATAAAAAATCAGAATCATAATCTGAACTCAATGAAGGTTGATTTGGATTCCTATGATTCTAAAAGCATTTCATCAAACATTGGTTTCACAAAAAATGATTTGTCAAAATTTCAACAACTTGCAAGCACTCCACAAAAAGTATTTGAGGCTGTTGTAACTGATTTAAGGACTGAAGCAGCCATTAAAAGGCAAACAACTTTATCCACAACTGGAATATTACGAGCTATTCGGAATGAGCAAAAAAAAGATAGCAAACCACTTTTTAGTCCTATCATTAAGCCTTCTGATAATTGGAATTTTAGTACCGTTCAATACGGTCGGATCGATGAAAAATTAGAGGAATATAGGGGTTATATTCCTGGTGAAATTTATGCTAACTGCTTTTGGTATTACGTTAAGCCGGGGGATTTAGTAATTGCACCGATGGCAGGATCTGGTCAAATTTTGCGAGTGTATGAAGCTCGTCAAGAGTGGATGGGTCAGCACGTTTATGATTTTCAATTAAAAATGTTTGATCTTACTCCACACGGAAAATACAAAGATTTAATTACTCAACATGATTTGACAAAAGGCTTCCCGGCAGAAAATCCTGATTACATTGTTATGGATATTCCTTACTATGGGATGGTTAACCAACAGTATTCAGACAAGCCTGAAGATTTAGCTAATATGGCTTTAGAAGATTGGAAGGTAGCAATTGGTGCGATCGCAAAAAATTGCGCCACCGCACAAAAAACAGGAACGCTTTGCACTGTCATTTCCCCTAACTATCGAGATGTCACCAAAAAGCAAATTTTTATGGTTACAGACATCATACGCTCTTTGTGGGAGTCGGCTGGGTATGTTCTTTACGATAAAGCTTATTCAAGTCGTAGAATTCAGCAAAATCAAACTCCCCAAATGGCTAGAATTAATAATCAAGCCAAAGCTAATCAAATTATGCTGACTGATATTACGGAAATTTTAACATTTCAGAAAATTTAGCTGCAACTTAGAGGGTGTTTGATTTTTGTGTCAATATCATGAGCTATCGCTCATGATATCCTAAATTTTCTTTTGATGTTCTACCATCTCCCCAAACGGCAAAAAACACCTTTGACACCAACCATCAACCCACAAAGCCGGAACTTTAAACGAGGTCTCTTTTGACCCTTTTTATCAAGAAGGAGACGCTAGTGATAATAATGAACAACGC
>LJOT01000281.1 GCA_001672075.1 Anabaena sp. CRKS33 | reverse complement strand
ATCTCGATGTGATGCTAATTGTTTATTTATCCAATCAAAGGTAAAAAGGGTTTTCGATATTAGGATTTTTTGCCAAGTATTTTTATGTTGTTTAGCATTGGTCAAAAATTGATGCTGATCCTTGACTAAATTAGCTGTAAATTGTGTTGGGGATGCCAATCCCATGGGTAAAGCTGTCAACATGAAAGTACCACCCGTAAAGGATGTTAACCATAGTATTCCGTTTGATATCATAGTTTAGTTATTCTGGAAGTAGATGCCAAATTTCTGGGTAAATATGCCCAGATTAAACTAGGACTTACGCAAGTGTCACAACAAAAATCTATTGTAGGGTGCATCAGATATCAATAATCCGTTTATTTGCCAGATTTTTGCCCTCTGATACACTTTACCAATGTGCTAGTTGTGTAAGTTCTGGTATTGTTTACTCAGCAATAACAACTATATAGTTATTTATTGTTAATGAATATTCCAAAATTCCCACTTTTTTGTATCTAAAAAAAACGCCATAATTGGTTGTATAATTAAATTTATCTGCTTAATACTCACTCAAACTACATCTCACGTTAAATTACTCAGCGTTAATCCCTTAATTTATGTCCGAACAAAATCCCCATGGCAATTCTGTGGTAGTGACTCGCCAGTTTAATGACCTAGATAGGTTTGCACAAGCCATAAAACCTCTGAATATCAAAGAAAGTAATCAGTTAAGTCCGGGAGGTTTTCTAGGAACTATTAATTTTGCGGACTTTGGAAATTTGAAGTTTACTCACCTATATCAAAATCACACTGCTAAAGCCACTGGCATCAAATCTACTGATGATATCTCCTTTTTGTTGGCATTTCACCCCCATTTGATACAAGTAATTTCTCATGGTTGTGCGGTTGGAAAATATGATATATTTGGTTTTGATTCCACTAGGGAAGTAGATACAGTTGTTAGCAAAGACGTTCATCTAGTCATGGCCAGTGTAAATAGGCCGACTTTCCATACTCTGTGCGAACAAATGGGATACGAAGGGGGAGAAAAGGTTCTCAAATACAATGCTCTGACTTTACACCCCTCATCATTGCGACCTCTCAAGGCTTTCTATCAAGAAATTGCTATTATGTTCAATACTCAACCATCATTATTAATGCAATCAAAGATGCAATCATTAATAATGGAAGATTTCTTGCCATTGCTAATTAATACCTTCGGTAAGAACGCCCAAAAAAGACAACATATATTAAAACCCTTTCGTCGTTATTCCCTGGTCAAGAAAGCGGAAGAAATTTCTAGATCCTATAGAGATAAACCTTTAACACTACAAAAACTATGTGAGGAATTAGAAACTAGCAGTAGTGCTTTATCTTGTGGGTTTCAGGAAGTTTTTGGTATCAGTCCCATGGCCTATATCAAAATTCAACGGCTTAATGGGGTACGCCGCGCTTTAACGAATGCTAATCCGAACACAATAACGGTGATGAATGTGGCTCAGGAGTGGGGATTTTGGAATGCTCCACATTTTGCTAAGGATTATAAGGAAATGTTTGGTGAGTTACCATCAAAAACTTTGACAAGTAATTTAATCTTGGTCAAGTAATTTGCAATAGTCAAATCCTCGATTGTTTAGAGAAGTCGGGGATATGGGAATCATGCTATTATGGGAGGTATCAATGTCTGAACAGAATCTTCATGGTAATTCGCTAGTTTTTACTCGCCAGTTTGATAATACATATAAATTTGCACAAGCCATAAAGCCGCTGAAGATCAAAGAAGGCAGTCAATTAAGCCCAGGAGGTTTTCTAGGAACTCTTAATTTTGCAGACTTTGGAGATTTGAAGTTTACTCACCTGCATCAAAATCAATCTACTAAAGCCACTGGTACGAAATCTGCTGATCATATCGGCTTTGCGTTGGCATTTCAACCCAAGGTGACACAAGTAATCTCTCACGGTTGCGTTATTCAAAACCATGATATATTTGGTTTTGACGCTACGAGGGAAGTAGATGTAGTTGTTAGCAAAGACGTTCATCTGGTCACAGCTGGTGTGAATGCGCGGGTTTTTCATACTTTATACGAACAAATGGGATACGAACAGGGACAAAAATCTCTCAAGCACAATGCTATGCGTTTACACCCTGCATCATTGCGACCTATCAGGGCTTTCTATCAAGAAATCGTTCATATATTCAATACTCAACCAGCATTATTAATGGAATCACAGATGCAATCATTAATAATGGAAGATTTTTTGCCATTGCTAATTAATACCTTCGGTAAGAACGCCCAAAAAAAACAACGCATATTAAAACCCTTTCGTCGTTATTCCCTCGTCAAGAAAGCCGAAGAAATTTCTAAGTCCTATCAAGATAAACCTTTAACACTACAAAAACTATGTGAGGAATTAGGAACTAGTAGTACTGCCTTATGTTGTGGGTTTGAGGAGGTTTTTGGTATCAGTCCCATGGCCTATATCAAAATTCAACGGCTCAATGGGGTACGCCACGCTTTAATAAATCCTAACCTAAATATAACAACAGTGATGGATGTGGCTCAGGAGTGGGGATTTCGGAATACTGCATATTTTGTTAAGCATTATCAGGAAATGTTTGGTGAGTCACCACTAAAAACTTTGCAAAGTCATTAAACCTGGGTTAAGTGATTAAAGTTTTTCGACACTAGAATAACATTTCATAATCCAGTTCAAACCCAAAAAAAGAAGCCCAGAAATTTATTTCTGGCTTCTGATTTCCTATATTTAGGGTGCAAGGGCGTTACCACGAATTAAACTACCAATGGTTTTGGCGGTAATTTTTAATTGGGTAAAGGGGTTAGCAGGGACTACGGTTTTATAAAGATAACTATCAAAAGTTAGCTTTTGAACATCTAAATCATCACACATTTCTACAAATGCTTCCCGGGTAGCATCGGAACGATAGAAGACGGTTTGGAGAATGTCTAATACTTTATAAGTGAGTCCGTATTTCTTATCCCAACGTTTGAGGTAAAGTTTTAAATCTCGTTCTGTAGGTATCCGCGCTCCATTGTTGGAAGTTTCGACAATGGTTTCTGCACACATTCTCCCAGATTTGGCCGCAAAATAAATACCTTCACCGGAGGATTTGGTGACATAACCAGCAGCGTCTCCTACTAAAGCAATCCGTCCCACAACGCGACGAGGACGGGGGTGTTCGGGTATGGGGTGGGCTTCTACTTTGATGATTTTACCACCGGCTAGTTTTTCGGAGGCGCGGGCGCGAATACCAGCTTGTAATTGTTTAATGCTGGCTTTGTTAATTTGCATTGTGCCAGTACCTACCGCTACGTGATCATATTTGGGAAATACCCAAGCGTAGAAGTCGGTAGAAACGTCGTCACCAACGTACATTTCCGCCAAGTCATTATAATAGGCCATTTTATCCTGGGGAAGACGAATGCGTTCTTGGAAAGCGATCGCATAATTGTAATCTCCAGCATCCATATCCTTAGCAATGCGAGAATTTGCGCCGTCCGCACCAACGATCAAATCCACCTTGAGGCTTTTAGTCACGCCCTGGGACCCGTCTCCCGTATGGTCAACATAATGGATGGTATAGGGGTCGGTATTGTTCCCAGGAATATCAACTTTATGAACAGTGGCGTTAATTAAATTCGCCCCTAACTTGGCCGCCCGGTTTCGCAAAAAACCATCTAGCACTTCTCGGCGGCACATTCCTATATATTCATCTTCATTTATCAAATTGATATCAACCTCACGATTAGAGGGAGAAATCATTTTCATTTTCCGTACCCGACGGTCAATAATTTCTGGTGGTAAATCAAACTCATTCACCATACAGAGGGGAATAGCACCCCCACAAGGTTTGGCGTTATCTAATTTCCGCTCAAACAAGTATGTTTCGATTCCAGCTTTCGCTAGTGTTTCAGCAGCGCATGAACCGGCAGGTCCAGAACCAACAACAGCAACCCGTAGTGTCAAAGGTTTTCTCCTAATTATCAATATTTTCCCAAAGTATCCTATCACGGACTTTTAGGTGGCCTTCCCCCTTAGCCTGGGGTTTTCACACAAAATACAATATTCCTTAATATTTCGTCATCAAAATGGCATATTTTATGTAAGTAGGTGGGCGTTAAAAATTGTTGTTATGACAAGGGAACAGGGAACTCTTAACAGGGAACAGGGAACAGGGAACTCTTAACAGGGAACAGGGAACAGGGAACAGGGAACTCTTAACAGGGAACAGGGAACAGGGAACAGGGAACTCTTAACTGGGAACAGGGAACAGGTTTTGGGCAACTTTACTTTTCGTTACTTGTGTCGGTTTTTTTCCGTTCACTTACTTATCTCAGGACTTACACAAAACAAAACGACACGAGAGTGAGAGGGATTTTCGGTTGACATACTCACCTGCCTGAAGGCGAGGTGATTCTTGACGCTTCACCGACTGACGCTAACCGTTGCTAGTCTTACTCTGTCTCTGCGCCCGTTTAGAGTCGTGGCAATGCCCTGTCCCGACTTTATTTATATTTTTAGCAGCATTTTCATCTCGGTCGTGTTCAGTTCCGCAATTTAAACACTTAACCGACCGAATTTTTAAATCAAGTTTACCCCATTTGTATCCACATTTAGAGCAAATTTGACTTGTTGCTTCCCATCTACTAATAACACGGAAATCTCTATTAAACTTTTCTGCTTTACCTTCGCATAAAGTTCTAAATTGCCTCCACCCT
>LJOT01000280.1 GCA_001672075.1 Anabaena sp. CRKS33 | reverse complement strand
AACCCAGTGAAGCAGATATAGCATTGACTCGTCAATTATTGGCTGGTGCGGAACTTCTAGCTATTCCTATTTTAGATCATTTGATTTTAGGTAATGGCACTCATCAAAGTTTACGACAAATTACTACTTTGTGGGATAATTATTCTCAAGTTGATTGATCATGGGCTTCCTTGGTGTATGAGATCATGAATTTGTCTCACCCAGAGGCACAAAGACCGCAGAGGAACAGAGAAGGGGGAATTTTTAAAGATGGATTTTATTACTATTTTAGGATTAGTCGCAGGTGTATTAACTACGATCGCTTTTTTACCGCAAATGTTCCAAATTTGGCTAACAAAATCAGCGAAAGATGTTTCTTTGGTGATGTTAATTATTTTTATGAGTGGGTTGTTTTTGTGGTTAATTTATGGCATCATTATCGGGGCTTTACCAATTATTATGGCCAACGGGGTGACATTATTTTTTAATTTGATTATTCTATGGCTTAAAATTAAATATAGATAACTTTTAGATAACTTTACTAAAACACTGTGACATCATCTTTATTTGACTCGGAACGTCTTCTTTTTACCCCCGCAACCCCCAATAATGACTCTATTCCCGTGATTTTCGCTTTTCCTAATGACTACACTGTGGGGATAACTAGTCTGGGTTATCAGGTAGTGTGGGCGACTTTGGCTACCCGTGATGATTTACAGGTAAGTCGTTTATTTACTGATATCCATGAACCACTTCCTAGACATCCAGAATTATTAGGTTTTTCTATGTCCTGGGAATTAGATTATGTAAATATTTTTAATCTTTTGGAATCTTTAGAAATCCCTATTCGGGCTAATTCTCGTCATCAAAATCATCCGCTAATTTTTGGTGGTGGTCCGGTTTTGACGGCTAATCCAGAACCCTATGCTGATTTTTTTGATATCATTTTATTGGGAGATGGTGAAAATCTGCTTGGTGATTTTATAGATACTTTTAAAAAAGTTAGAAATGCTGATAAACAAACTCAATTAAAAACTTTATCTCAAGTCCCAGGAATTTATATTCCTAGTTTATATGTCATAGAATATATTGCACCAGAGGGGGAAATAAAATCAATTAATCCTATTGATTCGGAAATTCCGCCAATTATTCACAAGCAAACTTATCGAGGAAATACTCTTTCTACTTCTACTGTGGTGACGGAAAAAGCCGCTTGGGAAAATATTTATATGGTGGAAGTGGTGCGAAGTTGTCCAGAAATGTGCCGCTTTTGTTTGGCTAGTTATTTAACTTTACCTTTTAGAACTGCAAGTTTAGAAAATTCTTTAATTCCGGGAATTGAACGGGGTTTAAAAGTTACTAACCGCTTGGGTTTATTGGGGGCTTCTGTCACCCAACATCCAGAATTTACTGAATTATTAGATTACATTAGTCAGCCTAAATATGATGATGTGCGGTTGAGTGTCGCTTCTGTGAGAACCAATACAGTTACAGTTAAATTGGCTGAAACTTTGGTGAAGCGAGATACAAGATCATTGACAATTGCTGTGGAAAGTGGTTCAGAAAAAGTCCGTAAAATTGTTAATAAAAAACTGTATAATCAGGAAATTATCCAAGCGGCTATTAATGCAAAAGCTGGTGGTTTATCTAGTTTGAAACTCTATGGAATGGTGGGAATTCCTGGGGAAGCAGCAGAGGATGTAGACGCAACTGTAAAAATGATGGAAGATGTTAAAAAAGCTGTACCTGGATTGCGTTTAACATTAGGATGTAGTACCTTTGTTCCCAAGTCCCATACGCCATTTCAATGGTTTGGAGTTAATAAACAATCGGAGAAGCGGTTGCAATTATTACAAAAAAAACTCAAGCCCCAAGGTATAGAATTTCGACCAGAAAGCTATAATTGGTCAATTATACAAGCTTTGTTGTCCAGAGGCGATCGCCGACTTGGCCAATTATTAGAATTAACCCGCGATTTCGGGGACTCCTTGGGCAGCTATAAACGCGCTTTTAAACAACTGAAAGGACAAATTCCCGACTTAGATTTTTACGTTTATAGTAATTGGTCAACTGAACAAATTTTACCCTGGAATCACTTGCAAGGACCACTACCTCAGTCTACATTAATTAAGCATTTAATAGAAGCTACAAACTTAGAATTAAATCATGAATAATGCACACAGATACATTGTACAATCTTAATATACTTAGGCATTTATTGTACTGCGGGCATATTTAGATAAGCTCAGTACATTGCCCGCTATAATACAAGTTAAATGCAGTACATCTGACAATTGGGGTCGAAATTTCTCGAACCTAATGGTTTTGTAATTTTATGACTGTATCTCACTCAAGTACATATCAGTGCATGAAATTTACTTTCCTTCTATAGCGGCGACTATGCCAAAGATGATAAATAGAAACCCGCCTAAGAAGGTAATTTGTCTTTCGGAAATTTTACCTGCTATTAATTTACCACCAATGACGGCGATCGCTGCACAAATTGCGTGTCCTAATATTGCGCCGGCTGTAACACCAATGGGGTTCTTACTGGCTGCGAGGGCTATGGTGGCTATTTGTGTGCGATCGCCCCATTCTGCTATAAATGTTAGTATGAAGGATTTTAGTAAAATTGACCAGACACTTTTTTGCTGGGAATTATCTAAATCTGCCTTTTCTACCGCCTCTTGTGCCTCTTCTACGACTTCTTCAGTAGCAGATACAGGCATTTTATTAGCATCATAAATCAACTTCAAACCAAAGGCAATAAACAAAACTATTTCGGCGTAATCAATGATTTGTTTTGGCAAGAATGACACTACTTGTCCAAATGCAACTGATAAGATAGTCATAGCCGCTAAGGCAGCTATCACACCAGAGAACACCAAACGCCGTGGGTGGTGCATAGACAGAATCACAGCGATAAAAAAGGTTTTATCACCTAGTTCAGAAATGGTAATTAGTAATAAACCGGCGGTAAAGGCTGTTAACACTCTCTCAAACTCCTCAAGGATTTTTTACCCGTGTGGAGTATCAATGAGAGCCATAAAACCTCACTGAACTCCACACTTTTCAATGTGTCGTCAGTGAAGGTCTCGCTTTCAAATACTTTGTTTATTCGCTATCTAAACCAGGCTCATCACCAGTATGTTGATTTAGATATACTGAACAGAAAATCTTGATTTACTGTCAGCAGCTACTCCCCTTCTATTAGTTGTACATAATAATCCTGTTGAGATTAAAAGTCAAGCCTTTTGGAAAAGGAAAATATTGCAGCACGGCGACGGTCAAGCCAGAAACAGTTCTGTTAGAATGAATTGATACTAATTTGAGATTATGACCTATTTAGAAACCGCAGCCCAATTTTACAGCCAAGTTGCTCAAACACCGGAAGTGGGGCTATGCTGTGTCCAAAGTACACCTTTACAATTACCAGGGCTGAAAATTCCTCTGGTTATGCAGGAAATGAACTATGGTTGTGGAACTACGGTTCATCACAACGAACTTAATAATCAACCGACAGTTTTATATGTTGGTGTTGGTGGTGGTTTAGAAGCGTTACAATTTGCTTATTTTTCTCCTCGTCCTGGTGCGATTATTGCTGTTGAACCCGTGGAGGCTATGCGAGAAGCTGCAATGCGTAACTTAGAAATTGCTGCAACGGAAAACCCCTGGTTTGATACTAGCTTTGTTGAAATTCGTCCGGGAGATGCTTTTAATTTACCTGTGGCTGATGCTTCGGTGGATATAGTAGCGCAAAATTGCCTTTTCAATATTTTTGAACCAACGGATTTAACTCGCGCTTTAAAGGAAGCATATCGAGTATTAAAACCCGGCGGTCGCTTACAGATGAGTGATCCCATTGCTACCAGTCCAATTCCTGATCATTTACAACAAAATGAACATTTACGCGCTTTGTGTTTATCTGGCGCTCTTACATATCCAGAATATACTCAACTAATAATTAATGCTGGTTTTGGACAAGTGGAAATTCGCGCACGTCGTCCTTATCGTTTATTAGATAAACATAGTTATCAACTACAGGAAAATATCCTTTTAGAAAGTCTTGATTCTGTGGCTTTTAAGGTAGAAATCCCCCCAGACGGGGCTTGTATTTTTACTGGTAAAACAGCGATTTATGCGGGTAAGGAGGAATTTTTTGATGATCAATCTGGACATATTTTACAAAGGGGAATTCCTGCGGCTGTTTGTGATAAAACGGCGGAAAAGTTAGCTGTTGTCAATGCTGAAGAAATCATTATTACTGATTCTACATGGTATTATGATGGTGGAGGATGTTGTTAATTTCATACAGTATTTTCCTCCGTTATAAAGTACAGTTTTCTATCCTCAAACCCGTAAGGGCGGGGTTTCCCCGTCCTCAATAGTAAGTAGGTAAACGGAAAAAAACCGACATAAGTAACGAAAAGTAAAGTTGCCCAAAACCTGTTCCCTGTTCCCTGTTCCCTTGTCATAACGACAATTTTTAACGCCAAACTACTATGATTCTTGAATTTCCTTTTGTAAAGCCTGAATTTGTTCAAGAGATAATTCTGTAACCTCAGCAATTTGTTGTAAATTCATGCCAGTTCGTAACAATTTTAAAGCAAACTTTCTGGTTGCTTCAGCTTCACCTTCAGCTTTACCTTCAGCTTTACCTTCTTCTAAAGCTTCTTGATAAACTCTGGTTTGTTTCAACTCACTTAAACCTAACATAGCTTCAATCTCCTTTCTGCTTTTTTT
>LJOT01000279.1 GCA_001672075.1 Anabaena sp. CRKS33 | reverse complement strand
TGATTTGTTTTCTCTCCCCGGCACTTATTTAATATATCAATGCTGCCGGTTATTGTCAAGGGTTTTTTCAAACTTTTTTTTAAATCGGGTGAATTTAATGGTCTAAAGCTTGTGTGATCAGGGATTCAGCTTGGTTTGAGGTGGGGCATTCTAGAAAAATATGAATAACGCCGATGGTCTTTTGCGCTAAATACAAGTTAGGCAAGGAATGATTCAGCAGCAAAGGGGTTAATCGCAGTGCTTATGAGATTAGCTGATGCTCATTGATTTTCGCCCCTAGGTCCGAGCGGTTGAGGTTAATTATTTATTTAGAGGGTCTGGGGGGAGAAGTTTTTTGTAAATTTAGTGAGGCTTTATAAAGTTGTTTCTGTAGGGTGGTGTTTTTTTGTTGTTCTAAAGTGATTTCATTGAATCTTTCAACGGTGATAAACTTTCTCACTATTTGTTGAGACTGGTTGCAGTAATTTACAGCGATATCTTTTGCTTTACTGGGTAGTGTATCGAGGCTTGTAGGATCATTACAGATTACTTGGGGAATGTCTTTACTACCAATGATTTTTTTGATTTCCTCAAAGGCTTGCTGACGGACTGGCTCCATTTCTAATACAGCTTTGACATAGTTGGTTATTTCTGTATCGTTGATATTGAAAGTTTGAGCGACTGCTGGGGAATTGAAGCCAAAAGTACCAGAAATCAGACTTACAGTGGTAATAGTCGCCAAAATCAAAGGTTGAGAGAGAATTTGGTGTAACCGATTGGTTAAATGAAGACTGTAAATTTTGATCATAATATAGTAGATGACTAAGTGACACAGACAGAAAATTAAGAATATGATAATGGGTTTGAATTATTTTCTGATCCAGAAGTTCCGGTCAAGATGGAATCCATAGTGTAAATGACCTAAAAATTAACCCCGTGGTAAATCTCTGTAGAGGGGGAAAGGGAGAGCTTAGAATTTAGTTTTTCCTCCAGAAACATTTTGAGTATATATGTTGATGGTAATATCAGTTACTATGGCATATTTGACACATTTCGATAACTTTAGTTTGTAGTGTTGAAGTTTCAGATGCACCTTGCTTGAGGCTTACTTCCAATTCTAACAGTACAGGTAAGGCCAAGATGAGTTGCTTTAATGGTAGAGATTTTACTTCTTGCTGTATAAAATAAATTCTCTTGGGGTTAGTAATTTCCGCGAATTGAGCGATCGCTTGCGGGTTGCGTTCACCGGTTTCCATCATCATTTTCACTAATAACCAGGTGCGAAATTGACCAATGAGTGTGGCAACTATTCGGAGTCCAGGTTCGGCTGAATTACTGAGATCATTTAATATTCCTAAAGCTTTTGGGGTATCTCCAGTTCTAATAGCTGTTGCCAATTGTAAGGTATTTTGGGTAGTATTTCTGACTAACTCAGATACTATATTCACATCTAAAGGTTTGCGACTATTTTGGGTATAAAGACGTAATTTTTCTAGTTCATTGTAGAGAAGACGGGTATCATTACCTACTGATTCTGCTAATAGTTCGACAACTAGAGGATTTAATTTTAGTCCCAGAGTTTGAGCAGCTTGTTGAACTGATTGAACTAATAATTCTGTTTTCCAGGGAGGAATAAGGGGAAATTCACAAAATGTGGCAAATTGTTTGAGAAGTTTTGTACTTTTAAGGCGTTCATCTGGCTTGTTGCGACTGGTCAATAGTAAAGTAGAATCTGGGGGGATAACTTTAACAGTCCGTTGTAATTCTGCTAAGATCTGATCTGGGCAGTTTTGGCTGATAGTGGTGTTAATGAGCCAGACGAAACGACCACCAGCACCAAATGGAGGTGTCATGACTTGATTTAAAGCTTGAACAATAGAATCTGTTTGTTCTGGGGGAAATGAGGTATAATTAAAACTTGCCCATAGAGGATCAAGAACGCGCTCGCGCAAAATCACTATGGCTTTCTCCATAGCAAAATCATCTTCACCCCAATAAACATAAATTGGCATGACAATTCAAAATTTAAAATCAATTTAGTCAAATCAAGTAATTTTCCCTACAATCTATCAAAAGAGCGCAAGGTGATCAAGATTGGACGACAACTACCAGACCTATTTAAACCGGGTAGCACGCATGACGCTACCAGAGGCCTACAAAACCCAAATTCAGCATATTCAGGAATCTTCTAAATTTAGGGTTCATGGTGGGGTCAGGGAAGCTGCTTCTTTTCCCGGTTATACCCTAATTACTCCACCTGCAGAGGAAGATACAAATAACGCTGCTTTCTACAGCCAAATACAAGCCTATCAACAGCAACTACTAGACCTACCCATTAGTGGTGATTTGATTGTACCCGTTCCTGCTGCTAGTTTTCATCTGACAGTAGCAGATTTGATTTGGGACAGTGCTTTTGATCATGCTTGTAAAAAAAATCCCCAATTCGCTGAAGATCTAAATTCTCAGTTAACTGAGAGGTTTCAACAATATCAACAGTTGATGACAAAGGGATCTCATTCCATCTCTTGGCAAATGTTAGGATTAACTGTTATGCCTAGAGCTATAGGTGTGTGTTTAGTACCCAAGGATAAACGTTCTTATGAGGAAATTATTCAATTTCGGCGGATAATTTATCAAAATCGCAAATTAATGGGTTTAGGTATTGAGCAACATTATCATTTTACTGCCCATATCACCTTGGGGTATTTTGGTGAAATTTCACCGGAATTAGACCGGGTAAAACTCAGTGATATACTTTCTGATTTTAATCAGTCATTGTCATTAAATATTCCAGATTTCCTGCTTAATAAGGTGGAATTACGAAAATTTGACGATATGACCCACTATTATCGTCAACCAGACTGGCCGAGTTTATATTTTTAAGGCTAGGGGCGAATTATATTCGCTACTATAAAATCCTAGTCCGCCACTGCGGACTAGGATAAAATAAAAAGCCAACGTGGCTCCTACACAAATAAATTACGACAATACGGAATGATATAAAATTAAGTATAAAAACACCAGTTAATTCGTTAAAGGTATGGATATTTGCAGCCTAGTTGACTGTGCTATGGCTTTGTCCTGGGTCAATAAAGGTAAAATTTCTAACTTTCCTCCCATTAAATCTACTAAGGTTTGATTGAGTAAAAGTTTCATTCCTGGTGACAGAACTGTACTTGTCTCAAATGTCGAATTTTCCCCTTTGATTAAATCCATAGATTCACTGATAATTACAGCATCATTAGGTACATCTACGCAAATATTGACAAAATTACCCGTGGACGACAAATGACTAGAAAGATAAATATTACCTGCTTCTATTTGCTCAATTGTACTCTCTATTAAATTGATTAATATCTGTTTAAGCCAGCGAGAATCTGCGAAAATGTAAATTTTTGGATCTGGTGGTGATAGAGTAAAAGGATAATTACGATTGGCTGCTAATAAATAAGTTAATTTATAAACCTCTTCTAAAAACTCAGCTAATTGAAAACTGTGAATATCTAATTTATTTCTCCCAGATTCTATTTTGGAAATATTCAGAATTTCATCAATTAGTTTTAATAATTTGAGAGATTTTTCATGAGATTGACCAATAAATTCCCGTTCTTCTTCGGGATTTTCACACAAATCTGCTAAAATTAACTGATGTAATCCGATTATACTACTCAATGGCGATCGCAATTCATGGCTAATTCTGGCTAAAAACCCCGCTTTAAACTGACTCATTTCCTGGGCTTTATGGTATGCTAATTGAGTTTGCTGTAATTCTTGCAAAAGTTCAGTTTCTTGATGTTGTGAAGCATTTAAAGCACTAATGGGCGAAGATTCACAAGATTCTAAAAGTAACTTATAAAAACATAACCCTATACCTATTCCTATTCCCAAATATAGCCAATTACTAAAATTCATCATTATCCAATTTAATACTACCTTGTCTTAAAATCTGCCAATCTTTCCCTGTCCATTTAGCAACAGTGGAAGGGATTCCTAAACCTTGATATGATACTGATTCTAAAGTCAGAACCTCTGGAAATTGAGATTCTATTTCTGCTTTTTTCTCCAAAGCAGGTTGACCTGATAAATTAGCACTAGTTGTAGCCATTGGACCTGTTTGCGCCAAAATAGTTTGAGCAACTTGATTGTTTGGGACTCTAATACCAATGGTAGTTAAATCAGCAGTATTCATCACTTGGGGAATTTTGTCACTAGCTGGTAAAACTAAAGTTAACGCACCTGGCCAATATTTATTGACAACTTTTTGCCAAATTTGGTATTCTATTTGACTACCTTGAACATAATCCCACAAATCTTCAGCAATGGCCGCCATCAAAATCAATGGTTTATCCAAACTGCGCTTTTTAGCAGTATAAATTAATTCTGCTTGTTGCGGTATGGTCGCTAACGCGGGGACTGTATCTGTGGGGAAACTAATTAATTTTCCAGCTTTAGCAGCTTTGATCAGGATTTCTAGGGAAACTTCTGTCATATTTATATTTGTAAGTGAAAGTATGAATTGGAATTGTGTTTCGCGCAAAGTCGCAAAGGTTAAGATTTGGTTTTTAATACAGCTTTTTTACAAGCAATGGAAATTCAATTTTTGCTCAGGTTTGTGATTTTATTGGGTTTAGTGGAGACAATAACGGGATACACAAATAACGTAGTTAACCAAGGTCAAACAACGTCAATTGCTTATAATTCGCTCTCTGATTGACCTTACTCGTGAGTTTGCTTTTAGGTTCT
>LJOT01000566.1 GCA_001672075.1 Anabaena sp. CRKS33 | reverse complement strand
TAAACCTGGTTTTACTGCTATGCGTCGTCAAGAAGCTGAACATCCTATTGAAGCAGTTGGTAAAGATTTACGTGCTATGTTTAGTTGGTTGAAGAAAGCGTAGTCCAATTTTGGATTTTAGATTTTAGATTTTGGATTTGAGAGACGGAAATTTCGTGTCTCTCAAATTTAATTTTTGCAAAAATTAAAATATTGTATCTATAACAGGCAATGCCCATCTTATTTTAGTTTTTATAGGCATACAAAATCACATCTTCACTAATCATGTAGAAAGCTAAAAAATCGGTTATTTAATTTGCATAAAATCTCTGAATAATGAAATGATAGAGTTATAATTGAGTAGTGATACTGAATATGCTACTTACCTGTAATTTCAGACAACTTAGAGAAGGGGAATCGGTGGATGTACAAGATTTATTTGGCTATTATTGCAACTATTGGTAATTGGTAATTCTTTACCTTTTACCAAATTATTACAGTTGCTGAGAAATATTATTGGTGTGGGCTGTTATTGAAATAGGATGAAATTAGTAATGCAACATGATTAAGGATTTGGGTGCGTGACGCTATCATGATTCTACAGCCAATGGAATAATCTCTGGAGTGTAGAAAATGGAATCTCTAATTTCAACTTTCACCCAAAATTTAGATTTTTCCGAATCGGAAATAACAGCAATACTTTCCACACCGTTAAATGAGGTACTAAATTCACCGACTTTGAAACAAGAATTAGACAGTTTAGATATTAGCTTACTCAAAAAAACCTTACCTACAGCCGGTGCAGTATTAGCTGAACATTTACCACTTTTTTATGATTGGCTAAAAAATGAATTAGGCGTTCAGCGTGTTCCTGACAGTCCAGATCATACAACAAAATGGGTAGTTGGTTTTCTCAATAATCAAGAAAGTATCAATCATCTGGTTGAATTACATCGTCCCGTACCCCACGCAGCTTTAGAACAAGCTGTTCCTCGGTTGCTGGGTTTATTTGATGGTGTGGAAGATGAAAAAGTACGTCAAGAATGGGAAAAAGCAGTTGCAGTGCTTTGTTTAATTTTAGTTGTTGATGCTCGTGAACAGGAAAAACTGACTAATTAAAATGTCTGAATCAGGATACTCAGGATTGAAAGATTGGCAGGATTGAGAATATAGTTGAGAATATATTTTAATTCTCATCCTGTAAATCCTTAAATCCTGTAAATCCTGATTTAGACTTAAAGTGCTGGACGATGTTGAATCCAAGGGTTGGCCGCTTCT
>LJOT01000278.1 GCA_001672075.1 Anabaena sp. CRKS33 | reverse complement strand
TTTTTTCTCACAAAAATACTGAAACCTTCTATAGATAAATATCCCTCAAACCCTAATTTCTCTTTGTTCTTTAGGTCTGGAGTGATTTGTTAATTTTAATTTAAAGATACACAATTTAAGTTTTTAAATAGTGGTATTTTGAAATATCAAATATTAAAATCATTACCATCTTGCTGATTGACAATCAATCTTAAAACTGATAAAACTAAAATGATTAAAAATAATACCAAACCAATAGTACAAGCATAACTAATTTCTAAATTACCAAATGCTTGTTCATATAAATAATAAACAATTGTCTTGGAACTGTTGAGAGGTCCACCTTGAGTCATGATATAAACTTCTTCAAAAACTTTTGTAGCAGCAATGGAAGAAATTACAGCTACCAAAGCTAAATAAGGTTTCATTAATGGTAGAGTAATATCCCAATGTTTACGAATACTATCAGAACCATCAATAGCAGCAGCTTCATAAATATCAGCGGGGATAGATTGTAATCCCGCTAAATAAATTATCATGTAGTAGCCTAAACCTTTCCAAATTGTTACGGCCATGACACTAGCTAAGGAAATGGGAACAATTCCTAAGATCTTATCTGGACTTGTTAACCAGGGAATTCCTTCGGGAAAAATCCCTAGATTTTTGAGAATTTGATTAAGTAGTCCGGTTTCTGCATACAACCATTTCCAGGCTATTCCTGCGACTACCATGGAAATTACAACTGGTGTATAATATGCTGTTCTAAACCAATTCATTCCTCGCAGTTTCTGATTCACCAAAATTGCTAAAACCAGGGGTAGAAATACTAAAATTGGGACAACACCAACTAAATACAACAATGTATTTTCTAAAGTTTGCCAGAAAACGGTATCTTTCCATAAACGCAGAAAATTTTTCCCACCTACCCACTGGGGTATATCTCCTATATTTTCATAGGTGGTAAAACTCAGGTAAAAAGCTTGAATTGCTGGATAAAAAACTGTGAATGCTAAAATAATTAAGGCGGGTAATAAAAATAAATATGGTGTGGTTTTCTGTTTAATTAAAATCCATTGTTTTGGCGTTAGTTCAAGCATATAATTAGTGGTAGATGTTGAATATTGATTTGTAGCTATATTGAGAGAATAGGAAATTAATTAAATCTAGGACTTATGCAAAATATCTCTGAAATCTTCTTTACTTCGTGTTCTTTGCTCCTTCGTGGTTCATTCCTAGCTCCTGTATAAGTTCTAAAATCATTCTTTCCCTATTCTCCAAATAGAATTATGATTCTGGTTCTAATTCAATTATTTGATGTTTACTAATTTTTATCTGTTCTGATAAAGTAGTCATCCAAGGTAAAGCTAGAAAAATTCCTGCTAAAACTAATAGGAATATAGAAAGTCCGAAAAGTTGATTAAGGGGAATTTCTAATACACCACGTAAAATCACTTCTCGCAAAGCGGAAACTATAGTAATTTCTACCGCTGCACCTACGGAAATACTTCGTTCTTGCAGATAATCAACTAGCAATCGAAACAGTTCTACTAATATGAGAATAAACAAAATGTCAGATGTTACCTGTCGTATATCTAAGGGACGTAAAAACGATAAAAACATATCTCCTAGTCGAATCAGCATGACACAAAATAAACCCACGCACAGAGAAATAACAATAATATCTTGAAAAATCTCTAAATTACGAACAATTCTATCACGTTTAAACCAATTATTGACTTCTATAATTATCCACTTTGGCATGGTATTTCTCAGAAAATATAGATAAATCTATTTTAACGATTAACCATTAAACCAATCTTAATAGATTCTTATTTAATTTGGGAAAACCTTGTCATATTAACCTTTTGATTTGCCATAAACAGGCGCAAAATCATACACCTTCATATTACCACAAAAAGTCAAGATGTCAATACCCTAGTAAAATCGTGGGATTATTGACATTATTCTCAATAATATTGAGAATTAACCCATATTTTTGTCAACAAACATAGAGATCACCTTTTTTTGTAAAAGACTGATTTGAAAAACTTATCATTCTCTTGCACCCAGGGACGCACAATGGTCTGAATCAAGAGTTAACAAAAACGCTTAAACAAGGAAATAAAAAACCATAATTGACCTACTACTTTATCCTTTAATTAGAAATTAAGCAGTATGTCAATTAAAAACATTGTAGGAGTAAGAAAACACCCCTGATTTAAACTCCCCAGGCCGGATTCGAACCAGCGACCAATCGATTAACAGTCGATCGCTCTACCACTGAGCTACTGAGGAAAGCTCTTAACTTTAATCATAATAAACCACAATTCAAATTAATGCAAGAGGTTTTGAAAAAATTTTTGAACTTTTTTTTGGTTGCTGGGAAAATATCCAGCATTAAATACCCCAAACCCTTTCTATTGCTGAAGTTCAGAGTTTTTTGAATTTGGAAATTTACAATCCCATGCGGAGTTCTGCTAACCGTTCCCTGGCTTTAGCATCAATGGCATGAGCTAGAAATCTAGTTTTAGGTTGTTTTTTGGACTGATACCTATGACGCATCCTACATACTGTAGTTTCTACTTCACCACATAGTTGATGCGCTGACAACCATTCAGCACCATAGCCCTGAACCGTTAACTGCTGCGCTCGATCTGATGTAGCGACAATCATGCGAGAAATTAAAGATTGGGCTATTTGGTGACGGAGAGACGCACAGGTTTTTTCTATATAGGTATCTGCGGTCTGGCCAAAATCCGTATAATAGACTGTTAAAAATTCTGTAATGGTTTCTCTGTTGCTAGGGGTGTTTTGATATTGAGCATCAAATATAACTTGAGTTTCGTAACCTTGGAAGGCACTATAATTAGTCATGGCTGCTACTAACTCACCCCGTGCGGCTTCCAGCCCGACATAATCACGGGTTTTTTTCAAGCAAGGCCAAGAACCTATAATATTGTAGCCGTCTACTAATAGTACGGCTGGAACTATGGAGGAAGGCATGGTTTTTTATCACAATTATCTAGAGTTAACAAAAATCATTCATAAGACTTATAGTAAATGAAGCATTGCTTGTAACTTTATGTTACAAAAAATAAAAAATTCGGACTTGAGTCAAAATTCAACCTGAAGATAGAAGTCATAATTGGGAAAATGCCTATCAATATCAGGCTTGTTGCCATTCCTGATCTAAAGAAATCAATAATTTTTCCGAGCCTTGAAAAGCTTCTGTTTTACCATACTAAAAAACCAGATACCTCTACAGCATCCTGTATTGTGGTATCTGGTTATTAAGGGTTTGCTAAAAAGTGTTCTTGTGGGGTCTAGGGGAAGGAAGTTAGAGGTCAGAAGGGGAATTAAAAATTTCTTAGCATCTTTCTTGATATTGATATTGACGCTTGATCAATCTAGGATAAGTCTAGGATGAATAGTGATTTTCTTGCATTAGTCTCTGTTTGAGACGTTGTCCTTCACCAGTATCAACTAAACAACCCTTTTCTAATAAAAAAGCGCCATCACAGTAATTTAACTCTTCTAAGCGATGAGTTACCCACAAAGCAGTAATTCCCCGACTTTTGACTAGATTACGCACACTAACCACTAAATCGAGTTGACTGTCTGGATCTAATAAAGCAGTGGGTTCATCTAATAATAACAGATGACAGTGACGAGCGATCGCCCCGGCAATTGCTACTCTTTGTTTTTGTCCACCGGAAAGGGCATAAATAGGTCGTCGCTGTAGAGACAGTAAATTTACTGCATCTAAAGCTTCTTCTACCCTAGCTTTGACTACATTAGGTAGTAACTTTTCTCCTACCAATCCAAAAGCTACATCAGCACCAACCGTGGGCATAACTAGTTGATGATCAGGATTTTGGAACACAAAGCCTACGGGGGGTAAAACCATGATTTGCCCAGATTGAGGTGTTAATAGTCCTACTATTAATCTCAATAGAGTAGACTTACCACTACCGTTTGTTCCCAAAAGCATCCAAAATTCCCCTTTAGGTACTTGCAGAGAGCAAGATTTGATTACCTGCTCTCCATTAGGCCAAAAGAAGTTTAAATTATTAACTTCGATGCCTACTGCCGTCATATTTATACCTTAGTTTCTTCAGCAGTAGTGAAAGCAGCAAAGCCGGGAGCTTTACCACTACTGGTAGTTGGACCATCCTTCTGCACAATCTGGACTCCTGAAATTTCACTGGCACGGACAGCAATTTTTTTCTCTGTTTTCCCTTCGCACTTGAGTTCCACAATATCAGGGTTTCCAGAACGCATTGCCGCTAAAATCAGTTGATAGACCGCTTCGGCATCCTCAGTAGACTTACGTTGTACTGATATAGGGAAGGCAGTATTTCTGATGCTTAAGTCGATGGTAAACATTTAGAACTAATCAATTTTCACTGTAGAACCCATTTTAGCGTCAGTTGTTAAGAATTTTCTTGGCTACTTTCCGGTATCTCCAAATCCCCAAATAAATTTTTTTTAGTCCACTAGCAAAATTAGAGATTTTCACCTATTATGATAGAAAGCGTAAAAAATTGTAAACTAGATTAATAATCTGGTTGACTTTATGTAAGAGGCCAATTTTCGCCATTTACATACGCATAATATCCGTACTTATAAAACATTTTGGAGATCTACTCTCATGACCATTGCAGTTGGACGCGCCCCCAGTAGAGGGTGGTTTGACGTATTAGACGACTGGTTAAAGCGCGATCGCTTTGTATTCGTAGGTTGGTCAGGAATATTACTA
>LJOT01000565.1 GCA_001672075.1 Anabaena sp. CRKS33 | reverse complement strand
CTGGATGAGTTCATCTACCAAGTTTCTATCAGGTGATTTATCTTTTAATAAACCTCTTAATTTTTTAACTTGTTGTTTGAGGCTGACTAATTGGAGTTTTCCATTATCTTCCAGAGTTAAAATTAATCTATCTCCAGATTCTAAATTAAGTATTTGTTGGATTTCTTGGGGTAAAGTTAAACGTCCTTCCGGTTCAATATCAAGTGTATAGTGTTGAGGAATTGATGAATTAGCAAGTGTCATAGTTTGATATTTCCTTGTTTTCTACCTATTTCTAGATTAGCAAAATTCTAAAAGTTAAAAAATAAATCTCAGCTTTTGCTCTATCTTCAACCCCTAATCATCAATCTCCATTGCCAAATCTTCAAAATTAGTAATTGTCACTTCCACATCAGGAAATATTGCTGTTATTTTCAATTCTCCTCCCATAGCTTCAATAACTTCTCGCAGATGACTAACATACATATCAGTGCGATTTTCTAATCTAGAAATAGCAGGTTGTTTAATTTGCAACTTTTCAGCTAATTGAGCTTGAGATATTTTTAAAGATTGGCGTAATTCAGCTAATGCCATTTCTTCTTTTAATTTAGCTGTTTGAGTGGCAATTTTGGCTTTTCTTTCTGTGGAGAAATCTTTGGTAAGATTGCTAACCTTTTTATGTCCTGTCATATTAAACCCTCCTGACTAATTTCTTCAAGATATTCCTCATAAAGACGATCTGCTATGGGAATATATTTTTCATAAAATCGCTTATCTCCTGTTTTATCTCCACCAATAAGTAAGATTGCTACTCGTCGCGGATCAAAAGCATAAAAGATTCTGATTGGTTTACCACCGTTTTGAATACGTAACTCTCTTAGATGGGAATTTTTTGAACCTTTAACATCGGATGAATAAGGAAAGGGTAATTGAGTTCCGTTTTCTTCCAGTAGTTGAACAACACTGACAATATCATCTTGTTGTTCCTCTCTAAGAGTTTGCCACCAAAGTTCAAACTCATTCGTATATTCTATTTCCCAACTCACTTTCTATTATATTACGTTGATGTAATAAATCATAGCTTTAATTTGTCAATTTTCACAACGAATAAAATTTTTTATTTATACTGAGTGATTTTTTGACTAAAAACACTTACTAAAATAGTACATTAGTCCTATATTTTGTTCAAATTGAGCGATCGCCCACTCTGCACACCCTAGAGTCATCAAATACTTAGAATATCTAACAATTAGCTGCTAATAAATTTAGTTCACCATATTTTTCTT
>LJOT01001062.1 GCA_001672075.1 Anabaena sp. CRKS33 | reverse complement strand
TAACAAGGTTTGTTGGGCTGTTTGCATTGCTGCTTGTACTTTGCCTTCTGGTAATACCAATACTATCACATTAGGAAAACCAGCAGTTAATAATGATTCTGGTGATGGTTGGTTTATATATGGCGAAAAATCTCGATATTGTTGTAATAACCAATGATCTATTAATGGTTGTTCATATAAACTAGGATAAAGTAAGGTATCTGGTCCATATTGATTGGCTAGTTGCCAACAAACTTTAGCTGATAAATAATGTAATAACCAAGAACCCGCCCAAAAATCCCGCATTTTGCGACTAGATTTAATTA
>LJOT01000039.1 GCA_001672075.1 Anabaena sp. CRKS33 | reverse complement strand
GCTCCTTCATAAGTTGTTGATATGGTATTTAAACCATCATAAATGGTCATGACAAAAACATTAGGGGTCTCTCCCCAATTTGGATAATCACCCCAAAATGATCCTCCTAATACAATACTTGATTCTATTTCTTTTAAATCATAAATAAAGCTTTCTAAATCCGTGGCATCAAAGTTATTAATTACTACCCTTTCCATTATATTATCCCCCTAATCTTCACTCTACTCTTATATTTTTACATTATTCCCTCATAGATTATATAAAAGTTGCATATTAAATTCTTTTTTTATTAGACATAATTCAGGGAATTATGTCTTTGATTTTCGTTTACATTAAAGTTCTAAACCATTTTTTTGTAACTTCTTAAAGGGATCTAAAATAAAGTCAATAACTCGACGTTGACGGATAATTGCTTCGGCACTTGCGGTTTGTCCAGGGGTGAGAGGAATCTGCTTATTACCAACTTGAATATAAGGATTTTCCAAAGCAATATCTACTTCATAGGTTTCTAGACGATTGGCACTATTTTCCTGAATTTTAGAGTTAGGTGAAATCCAAGTAATTCGCCCTGATAAAATTCCATATTCTTGGAAAGGATAAGCATCAAATTTAATTTTTACTGGCATTCCTACCTTAACAAACCCACTATGTTGACTGGCCATACGTGCCTTCAAAATTAAGTCCGCATTTTTGGGTGCAATTTGAGCAATCATTTGTCCTGGTTGCACTACAGAACCAGGATTTTTAATGGGTAGTTCAAAAATTGTTCCATCAATAGGAGAGCGGATAACTCGCTGTTTTAGTTGTAAATTTAGGGAGATGATCTGTCCTTCTGTTTGCATAATTTCTGACTGGAGGGAACTAATTTGATTTTGTAGGTCTTTAAACTGTTCCTGACTTTTTAATAATGCTAATTCTCCTCCTTGCATAGCACTTTTATAACTACTTTCCTCTTGTTGTAATCGCAATTTTGCTTGTTCAATATCTGATTTAAATTGATTCATAAGCGACTGATAACTACTTTCTTGTTCTTTTAACCGCAGCCGTGCTGTTTGAATATTAAATTTTGCTTCTTCTTGTAAACGTTGACTTTCCTCGGCAACCTTTTCTAATTCTACTAGTTTAGTTTGAGGAATTATACCTTCCTCTAAGAGTAGACGATAACGGGCAACTTCCGAAATATCTCGACGCAAACGGCTTGTAACTAACCTGTAGTTACTTTGAGTAGATTTTACATTCTGTTTCATCTGATCAATTTGTGCTAATTTCTCCAAATCTTGGAAAGTATAAGCACTTTTTTTAGTTGCAAATGTTTGTCTTGCTTGATCAACTTGAGCCATTTTTTCTAATGATTGAGATTGGTTTTGTTGACGTTGAATATTAATCGCCATTAAGACTTGATTTTTCAATATTTCTATTTGACCTTTACGATTTTTTAATCCTTCTAATTTAGCCTTTATTTGTTGTATTTCTGTTTCCATCACCTCAGATTCCATTTTCACTAACACCTGTCCTGCTTTAACTATTTCCCCTTCTTTAACATTAACAGAAACAATAGTACCAGTCACCGCACTATCTAATTTTTGTGTTGCACCTTTTGGTTCTATTCGTCCAATAGCATTTCCAGTTTCATCAACTTTAGTTAACATTGTCCAAGGTAAAATAATTGCTGCAAAACTCACCAGCAAATACAACATTGAACGAGTCCAGACTTTTGGTAAAGCATCTAATAATTCTTCAGTACCATAAAACCAATCCTGGGTTTTGGCTAATGTCTGATTTTGATTTTGATCTGGGAGAAAAGCAGTAGGTTCGGTTTGATTCTGCTGATTTATAGCAGTTGTTGGTTGTGTATAAACTGACTGGGGCATAAATAATTTTACAGTTCTCTATTTTTGTAGTTATATATCCCTAACTTCTTGCCGAAGTCAGGGATAAGTTGGCAATTAAACAATTAAAACAATTAATTGGTTTGTGCTAATTGTTGTTGATTGAGATAAAAATAATGTCCTTTTTTGCTAATTAATTCGTCGTGAGTACCACTTTCCACTAAAACACCACGATCTAAAACTAAAATTAGATCAGCATGACGAACTGTAGAAAGACGGTGAGCAATAATTAAACTTGTACGTCCTTGCAGAATTTTTTTGAGGTTGTTTTGAATAATGCGTTCAGATTCAGAATCAAGGTGGCTCGTAGCTTCATCTAATATTAAAAGTCGAGGATTTCCTAATAAAGCGCGGGCAATTGCTAACCGCTGGCGTTGTCCTCCTGATAACATTCCTCCACCTTCACCAATTTGGGTTTCATACCCCATTGGCATTCTTTTAATAAACTCATCTGCCCCTGCAAGTTCGGCAGCTTCTATAATCTCTTCCAAAGAGGCTTCAGGATGGGCAATACTGATATTTTCCCGAATTGTTCCTCCAAATAAAAATGTATCTTGATCAACAACTCCAATTTGCGATCGCAGAGAATGCAAGGAAATACTAGTCACATCTTGATTGTCAATTAAAACTCTTCCATCTGTCGGTGGATATAAACCCAAAATCAATTTAGAAAGGGTGGTTTTCCCTGAACCGCTGCGCCCTACCACTGCTACAGTTTGCTCTGGTAAAATTTCAAAACTGAGATTTTCTAGAATGTTAATGTCACTCTCAGAGTGATAGCGAAATGTAACGTTATTAAAACGAATTTTACCGATTAATCTGGGTAAATATTGGCGGGGTTTATATTCTAAATCTTCTTCCGGTTCTGCTTCTAAGACATCATTAATTCGTTCAGTAGCGACAATTACTTCTTGTAATTGATTCCACAAGATAATTAACCGTTGGAAAGGCTGAATAATGTTGCCTAACAACATATTAAAAGCAACTAATTGACCAATGGTAAGTTGGTTTTGAATGACTAACCAAGCCCCAAACCATAGTAATCCTGTACTGGCTAAAGATTGAATGGTAGAGCTAACTAATTGTAGTTGGTTGCTAACTACTTGACCACTAAAGTTCTTTTTAATTAAATTATTCAGCAATTCTTCCCAATGCCAACGCACCGTTTGTTCAATTGCCATTGAGCGAATGGAAGAAATCCCCGTCAAGCTTTGAATCAAATAGCTATTTTCTAGCGTTCCTGCGACAAATACCTCTCGACTAATGCGACGTAAAAATGGCGTAGCAAATAATGTTAATAACACAAAAGGTGGCACAATTGCTAATGTCATCCCCGCCATGGGTGGACTGTACCAAAACATTAATCCTACATAAACAACGACGGTTAATAAATCTAAGCCAATAGATAAAGCTTCACCTGTGAGAAAACGCTGAATTTTCTGATTTTCCTGGACACGGGAGACAATATCACCAACATATCGAGACTCAAAAAAGGACAGAGGTAAGCTAAATGTATGCTTAATAAATCCCACCATTAAGGCGACACTAATTCGGTTGGCTGTGTGGTCAAGTAAATATTGTCTTAACCCATTAATGGCGACACGAAATAAACCAAAAATTAATAATCCAAACCCTACAGTATTTAAGGTTAAGGTGCTACCTTGAACAATGACTCTATCTAATAAAAGTTGAGTAAATAGAGGTGTTACTAATCCAAATACCTGAATTAATAACGAAGCCATGAATACTTCTAGTAGGACTTGAAAGTGAGGTTTAACTAAATCCAATAACTGCCAAAATGGCGTGTTAGCTTCTGGTGTTTTTTTGAGTGAAGCTGTGGGTTCTAGTAATAAAGCGTAGCCTGTCCAACCTGCTTGGAATTGATTAATAGTCAGATAGCGTTGACCAAGGGCAGGATCGGCGACAATTACCTGTTTTTTGGTAATTTCATAGACAACAATGTAATGTTTACCTTCCCAATGAGCGATCGCTGGTAAAGGTTGTTGAGCCAATTTATCTAAGCTGGCTTTTACGGGACGGGTAGCAAAACCAAGACTTTCCGCTGCTGCACTTACACTTCGCATAGATGCACCACTACGGCTAACATTAGCCAAATCCCGCAGACGATTAATACTGAAGTTTTTCCCCCAATAACGACCAATCATTACTAAACAAGCAGCCCCACAATCAGCGGCACTTTGTTGTTCAAAAAATGGATAGCGTTTGGTAAATTTACGCCACCAATTTCCAGCAGTTACAGTCGGAATAGGAAAGTATTTGGGACGCTTTTTGGGTTGTGCAAGTGCGGGAATTGTCAGTTGGGTGAAATTGGCATTTTTTGCTGGTCTTGGTGTTTCTGTAGGGGGAATTTCTGGAGGTTTGACAGTGCTAATTAATTGTGCTTTTTTCAGCAAAATATCATGAGTATCAGGAAATTCTTCCATTACCTTTTTCACCATCTGTTGGGGAAGATAGGCAATTTTTAAATTCACAGAAGCCCTAGCAACGTAACTACTAAATTCTTGTTCTGGAAATAAAGTTAACTCCCCAAATGATGACCCTGGCGCGAGAGTAGTAATTAAGTTATTAGAGTTATCAAGTAATCTCACCTTACCCGTTAGCACAATATAAATTCCCGGCTTTGCTGTCGTCCCTTGCCAAAATTGCTTTGCTACCGGTGGTTCAATAATTTCTAAAGCCTTGATACAATCTGCAACTGCTTGATTTGATAGGGAATCACCCAAGACTTGCTTAATGCTTGTAGCTAACTGTTCCTGAGAAAACGTTGATAGCATTTCCTAACCTCCAAAACACTATTATTGATTGGCCTGCATGAGATTAAATGACCAATGAAAACTAGGTTCAGGTAAAGAATGCAAATCACTAATTGTAATTGTCATATCCTGATTTTCAGCAGTTGTCAATGGAGAATTTTTGCGTTTTGTGGAAAGTCCCATTTGTTTAAGTAAACGGTTAATATGACGATCGCTAATTTTAATTCCCAACTCTTTAGCTAAATGTTTGCTCAACCATTGAGCAGTCCAATCACTAAAAGCATAGCCATATTCACGAGGACTACAATTAACTAATTCTTTCAATCTTTCAATATATTGATGATTAACAATCTTGGGTCTACCCAATGGTCGCTGATTCCATTTATGCGCCATACCCGCCTCAGCAATACCTATCCAATACCTGGCCATTTCTTGAGAACAACCTATGATTTCACAAATATGAGTTTGTGATTTTCCCATATCTGCTAACAACATTATCTCAATGCGTCGCCGATATTCTGGTTGTGAATTATTTTGTAAGTTTTTTAGCAAGGCCTTCCGCTGAAAGGGTGTTAAAAACTTACTTTCATAAGTATCGTAAATATTAACAACCTGATTTTGATGAGAATAAGATGACATAATTCTTACCAGTTGCCTTCTACTTTCAAATTTGGGCAAATCTATCTGTTACATCTACTGCTCAAATACAGATGCAAAAAATTTCACAGATATTTAGTATTTAATCTCTAGGATATTTGCTGTTTTCCCCCCAAAAAACAGCATTGTCTGCTAAAATACCTACAGATAAACTCTATTCATTTCTATCCCTAATACTAAATTTATCCCCATTAGTTAATCATCGAAAAATCCACTTCAAGGATGATATTATTCCTAATTTAGATTTCAGGACATTCATAAACACTGGTATTTATATTTATCAATCAAGACTAGACTATTTAAGTTCATGCAGTTTTAATTCCCCAATAATTACGAGACACCTATTCCAAATATTGCAGCCTCAAAGTAGATAAGTTCAGGAAGGATGTAATCTATCTCTTACAGTAGCCTAAAATCAAAAAATTCTCATCAGCAAACTTTCTAAATATGAAATTGTCTGTCTGATAACTTAGCGTTAGCCCTTCAGTCTAGATAAAAAAGTGACAAAGCTTGGACTGTTATTTTTAAATTTTGCTATATCTTCTTTGAAAATTTATGTAAAAAATCAAATCTTTATCTAAACTTCATGAAATCTTTACATAAAATTTATAGAAACTTCAATCTGGTAAAAATATGTTTAGTAAATTCCCATGATCAAACTCTTGTGATGCGGGCATCTTGCCCGCTAATATTTTACCTTAAATGAATGCACCACGCTGAATATTAGATAAGATGCGTCAAATATTAAATATCTGCTTATTGGCAGCGTTTAAAAAATATGACACACCTTACTAATATGCCAATTGCGTAAATCCTGATTTATTTAATTATTAAGAGACACAAGTGCTACAAGCAATCAGCTTTTTGGGAAAAATGCAGTCTGCCATGCACCTTTGTTTAGGCTGCTATTTCTAATTTATAAGATGTTACAAATGTATATTTACCATCCTGGCAGATAGGGATTCAGTAATTGCAGTTACTCACATTTCCGATCCAATTGTACTGGGTAACAAGCAATTACAGTATATTCAGCAACTATGCTGACTTTTTTTCCCTACTGTTAGCACGTGCTTCTGCTTTTTGCTTACCTCCCACTTCCAGATAAGCTATATCTTTAATCTTGCTTAAACAGTTAGAGGACAGATTAGTTTCGGACTTGTCTGTGGTTGGTTTAGCAATTTTCAGACTTTCATTATTTTGTGAATTTGACCTACTTGTGCGGGCATTTTCTTTCAATATGCGGTTATAAGTGCGATAAGGAATATAGTGCATCGGATTATAACCAACAAACCGCAACATTAAAACACAAGCCCAAGAATACTTACCTGCTAAAATCGCTTCGACTACTTGGTCTAATTGTTCAGGATGGATTTTTGGTCCTAAGTTGTTACCACTGCCAGCAATATCTTGATTCATAATCTTAGTTGTCTTTAAATTGAGTAAATTAGTCCAGTTTCTGCATTGCACTTGATAAACAGCCTCAGCCAAGTTGCTGGTGCGGGAATGACCGGAATCTATAGGTAATCAATTGCTGGCAGATGTTGAAGAAAGCAAAAACCCGTTTTAAAAGTACGGTACTTGATAACATGAATACATGATGGGTATGGAATTGAGAGAACTGCATCTCTAAATTTACCCGCTCAACTAAGCTAAAAAGCGCATTTGACCTGATGATTTTTTTCATAACCTGACCTGTGATTGAAAACCTGACTTTTTTGAATTAATCAAGCTTCTGTACCGTTTTTGCCGTATATATCCTAGTTTTCTGGGCAGTTTTACAGTTTTCATTTAGTTGGTAAACCCTATTCCTTGTCTAAGTAATGTATATTAATCACTTCTAGGATTTAGGTTGGTACTTACTAATGAATCAAAGGTAAATATTTTCCCTTTGTCTGGTTTCTACTGAGAGAACTCGAATTTGACGTAGCTTTTCATAGATACAGTTGTCTGCTGTTGAAACTTCCAAGGGTTAATCTTCTGCTTTTCCTTAGTTACTGCTGTATAACTTCTTACCATTGCTTTTGTTGCTTCTCTGTAAAAGCTCACAATTGCTGGATGGAATCAGGAAAACCGTTGATTTCTCAATTTCAAAAGCCACATTTTTATTTATACTATTTTTTCTCGCTAATGTCATCTGCCAAACTAGCAAAATTTAAGTTAAATTTACTCAAGTTATCTAGAGATTTACCCATCTCTTGTGCAGGTTTAAGTTTTGACCCCCCTGGGCAAAAAATGAGGGGTGTTACCCCCCACTTTAATCTCAATGGCAGATGCTATCATCGTCATGTAAAGCAAAAATACTAGCAAGGTCTTCTATCTATGTTATTAGCATCTAGACAATGGCAAATACTATATATCTATCAACAAAAAATCCTATTTGTATTCAACAGTTTTTGATGTTTACAAAGTAGATTATTTATGGATTTTTTTAACCAAGTTCTTACTGAATAAGGATTACAAGGTTTTATGTTCTCAATAAATATCCTAAAAATAGGTGTAAATAACTGCTAAAAAAATAATTAAAGTATCGTTATTTTAATTTATTGTTAATGCCCAGATTGGGAATATTATTTTAATTTACTGGTAGATTTTTATTTAAATACAAAAATCCATCTGTTCATTTGTGAACAGCAAAAACCGTATCAGCAGAAACATTTAGTTATTATCTCATTTATTTATGAGATAATATTGCTATTTAATTAAATAACAGACTGAGTAATTATCTATATATAAGTTATAGAAATAAGTGAGATTGTAGTGATAGTTATTAAACTGATTGAGTAGGAATAACTATTATTATTTAATATCAATTATTGCTGATGATTCTGATAGCCGAGTGTGGTGTTAGCTATGAAAAGCGGATACTTCGGTATATAAGCTAGGTCAAATAAGTATATTTAAGTAATTATAGAAATATGAAGACTTCTGAAGATATCAGTATATAAACTGCTGCTGTTTGACTTTGGGAATACAAAAGTCAATTGCTTGACAAATAACAATCAAGAGGTTAAGGTGTAACTCCCAAGGCTGTTGAAGTTTCTATAAATTTTTCAGTCATGGGAAAAAAATTGCAGGGTGATATACGCTGCACTTAGTAAAAGCTGAATCAAGATCAAAATTTTCATGATCTTCAACCTAACCGGGAACTTATAACTGAAAATAGGTGTCATAGATACCAGCTGCATTTGAACCTGGCCAACCTGACCAAATAGATTGATAAAGCTGCTGCTGTCCTGGCCTTATTTATCTAACGTGCAACTACGTATATTTTTAGATAATTGAAGTCTACTGATAAATTCTGAATTTATTTCCAACTAGAGGAGAGAGTTTTTTTTAAGTAGATAACTTCAATCTTTTTATTTCCCATAACCCGAAATGAAGTAGGGAATTGGTGATTATTTTTTGCGAACCTGGGTAAAAAATGTACTTTGACAGATCATCGCTCAGATGTGCCATTATAGCCACAAACTCTGTAAAACACAATTACTGATTTCTGATTTTTCAGTAGCTTCGGGAGTGAAAATCAAGAAAATTATACTTGAAAAGAACCCAGGAGGACAGGGGACACACTAGAGTAAGAGAGAGGATAAAGGTTTGATATTTTTGGAACAACCCCTGATTTAATTAGGGAAAAGAGACAGATTTTCCAACATAGGTTTTCAGATTAAAATTCCTTAACTCTTACCATTACTGATTTTTTGACTAAATTCCGGAAATAACAGGAAAATAAAAGAGCCTAGACGAATTAGAGTATCAGGACTTACGCAAAATCTCTGAAAAACTCTCTTTGATTCGTTTACTTTGGGTCTGGGTGGGTTCTAATTCCGTCAATTGTGCGTAAGTCCTAAGAATGCTAAAATTAACACATCAGCAAATAAATTCCCCAAATAGCCATAGCACGAAGATAGGTACTAGCGCGGAAAGTACCATTAGACGTAATAGCCTCTGGGGTGCGAAATTGCAAACCATTGTCGTAAATTTGCCTGACCACAGCCTCAGTTAAGCGCATTGCTTCATTTTTCATGTCCATTTGCACTAAGAAGGCTGCTAGACCAAAATTAATCCCAGTCCAAACCTCCAAAGGGTGGGTAGAATGAGGATTTTCTGGTAAACCATTGGGAAGAACACCATTAGCAGCGCCAAACTTACCATTTTGGAACTTGAGAAAACAGGAATCATATACTTTTGTTAAGGCAGACAAAGCGCGATCGCTGGGGACAATATCTGGTAAACTCAATAAACGAGCGTAGAATTGCCCACACAATTGATCAGCCATAACCACATCAGAACCACTGTCACTATCTAAACGGTAATACTTGCCATTCCAAAGCTTTTCTTGGTATACTGACTTTGATTGATTTAACCAACCTTGATAAATTGACCCTTGCACCTCCACCTCCGTGACCTCTGTGCCTCTGTGGTTCGTTAAAATCCTAGAGATAGCAATAGCAGCTTCCAAAGCAGCTAACCACAAACCACCACAATAGGCACTAACACCATTTAAGCGCCAATCATCAAAAGTTTGGTCAGGTGCGCCAGAATTTTCCGGTATACTGTCCCCATCTAGATCAAATTTTTTCACATAATCGAGAGTTTGCACAATAGCATCCCAACAATCTGCCAAAAAGTCAAGATCATTTGCACCAGTAAACAGAAAATCTCGATATACCTGTAAAACAAAGTCACAACCTAAATCTTTCCAAAGATTGCAATCTTGATAACTAGTGTAATTGGTCTTTTCCCAAACGTGTTCATTGGGAGCGCCTAAATCGTGAGGTGTCGCACCTGCGACTTTGCGAACTGCCAGGGGACTTTGAGATTTAATTGTCAGATAATAACCGATAATTCTAGTTGTATCATCACTTTGGGGAATTGCTCTAGCAAAGGCGCGAATTACTGATTTTTCCAGTTCAGGGAATAACATTAATAACCCAAAAGAACCATATAACCGCACATCTAGACTTTCATACCAACGGTAATCTAAACATTCTAACACAGCAAACTGACCAACCGGGTCAATTTCTGAGGCTGCATTCCAAAGAGTTCCTCCGCTGGTTAAGTCGTAAAGTTCGTTGAATAAAGCCATTTTAAACCAGTTGGGTAAATCTGGTCTTTCTAAAATAGGATTTTGCCAACTTTGAATGTGCGATCGCCAATTATGATATTCTTTAAGAGCAGTAGTAGCAATTTGCCAAGCATTTTCACCATTACACCCAAAAAAGTCAGTATACCTGCGGAAATAGTTCACTCCTGCGGCAAATTCTGTCACCGGAAAATCCCAACTGAGGACAAAGGGAACTTCCAAAGTTTCCCCAGGTTGTAAAGTCAAACGCACCGCAATTGCAGCGCCTAATCTGGAATTTTCACTTGCGGGAGTTTCATCTATATAATTAGGTAAAGAACCATTTTCCGAGAAACTTTGCCAAATATCTGCACCATTACCTAAACAATTAAAACGGGAATGATAAAATATTTCAACCTGGTTATTTTTCGGGTAATTTTTTAAAGTCGCAATACACCAAGTTCCGTCCCCTTCTTGAACAGTTTGATGATCAGAAACTCGACCGAAAACACAACCAAAATATTGATCATCTTCTGCTAAACAATTATAATTTCCTTGACTTTTTCCCCAAGCTGGTTGATATTCATAAACAGGACTACCATCATCTCTAACTAGCACTTGGGGAGATTTTAAAGTATTAGTAAACCAACAGACCATATTTTCCCAAGTTAGCATAATGCTAATAGTAATTGGTGCATTGGTGGGGTTGTGCGCTTTCCACAAAAAAACCGCCACAGGGTAACTAGTTTCTTGATAATTATCTGCCCAAATTGGCGAAAATTGCTCACAGGTTAATTGAGTTTTGAAGACATTTTCATAAACAAACCAACTGCGAGGATAAAGTGCATGATAAGTTCCTGACCTCACCCCCAACCCCTCTTGGTCCCCAGAGGAAGGTGGATACCATTGCCAAGATTGTAGTGTATCATCTTCTGGAGGTTGGGTAGATAAAGCGTAGGCTTGGCCAGATTCAAAAATACTAAATTGACAAGCGGGAACGGTTTTAAAAGTATGTTCTCCCCCGTCAATGTGCCACAGGTTAAAGTCCCCCCGTGAAGAACGGCCTATACACCCCGCACCAAAGCCACCAAGGGGCATTCCGTGCCAGGGACCATCATCTATATTACTAGGATAACGGACGGTGTAGGGCTGATTCCAGCCCAGGCCAATGGGACGTTTCCAGGTGCAGGGGGGTATTTGGGGGTGGTTGGTCATGGTTGTGAAAATTACGTTTTTGATGTTAATGCAGGGTAGCTGTTTATGTGGTTTTTTTCAAGTAGTTATGAGGTTGTTTTTTTTTCACGCAGAGAGGAAGAAAGGTTTTTGTTTCGCGCAATCTCTCTTAGAGATCCCGAAGGGTAGGCGCAAAGGCGCTAAGGTTTGGGTTATGGATAGGAATTTTATTTATTAGATATTTAATATGTGATAATATGAATGTTATTTCAATAAATGAAATAAGTCTATGATGACTCAAGTGATAAGGAAGTAGTAAAAATGTTGGCAAGTTACATTGATAAAGCAATGGAGTTAGCAGTTTATGAAATTGTTGAAGATGATGGTACTTATTGGGGTGAAATTCCCGATTTACAGGGAGTATGGGCAAATTATAAAACTTTAGAAGGTTGTCGGCGTGAGTTAAGAGAGGCGTTAAGTGATTGGTTGGCTTTGCGTTTACGTTTGGGGTTAGATATTCCTGTAATTGAGGATATTAATTTAAATCAAATTACACAATCTGTATAAAATGCATAGATTAACACCTGTTTCTTGGAATTATTTAGTTAAGCGTTTGCGTGAGTTAGGTTTTGAAGGACCTTATGCTGGTGGGAAACATCCACAAATGCGACGGGGTGATTTAACTGTTATTATTCCTAATCCTCATGAGGGTGATATTAGTGTAGGTTTGTTATCCAGGTTATTACGACAAGCTGGAGTTTCTAGAGAAGAATGGTTAGGACGAATATAGCAAGGACTTAAATTTAATTTACCAACTCTAAAATCTTCATCTTCTAATTTAATTTCATAATCTCGTCCTGGTTTACTGGATAATAGGACAAATTATAATATTATTATTGTCTGATTCAGTTATAACTAAAGCTGGTCGTTTCTTTGTGGTAGATGTATCAGAAAAAGGAAAAGGAACAGATATAACATCACCTTTAATTAAATGTTCTATAGATCCTTCCATGCTTCGTCTTCCTCTGGATTAAGCCAAATTTTATTTAATAATGATTGACTCATTTGTAAAAATTCTTTAACCAATATTTTATCATCATCTGTATCAACAGTTTGTAAATTTTTAACTACTTCTAATGGCAGTCCAGTTAGTTTGACGATAAAATCTAATTCAATACCTTCTCGTAACATATTTACAGCAACTTGGGTTAAACCTTGTTGTAAACCTTTTTCCCATGCTTCTTGTAATGTTTGCGCTGGAATTGATAGGTTGTTCATATTTTTATATTTCATATTTTTATATTTATTTAGTTAGATTTTTTGACTCCGATCCTATTATATCATAAGAGGATAAGAAATGTAAGGGTTTAACGATGTCCAAATATGGGGAAGAATTGATAAACTAACCAGCCTAAAAATAAGCCTAATGAAGATGCACCCATTAGAAATAAAAATTTATAATTTTTCTTCACAAAAAATAACTTTATTCTGAACTACTCCCGTCATTGAATTATTCCTCTATGATTCTAATAGATGATTCAGGTACTAATTGCGCTACATAATCAGAATGAGTGGTAATAATAAACTGATTATTTTTACCTAATTTCGGTAAAGTTCTGAGTAAAGCTTGTTGCATGGGTGGATGTAAATGTAATTCGATTTCATCAATTAAAATCACCGAATTATGAATATTCCAATTCATAAAATCCAGAAGTATGGGAAACGTAGCACGTTCTCCCCCAGACATTTCAGAAAATTCATATTGGGTTTTATTTTTACTGTTGTAAATATAAAACCAAGGTTCAGTTAGAATATTATCAATATTATCTCGCATTTCCAAACCTGCAAATTCACGTCCTGGAAAAACAGTTTTATAAATTTTGGCTATTTCTGCGTATAAATCTTTTGCTCCGGGACGAAAACTTTTACCATTTTTGCTATATTTCTCATGAATCATTTGCCACTTTGCTAGGCGATCGCGTAAAATATCCTCTGTAATTTCTAATTGATTTTTTGGATCTTCAGGAGTGAGACTAGTTGCTGTTCTCTGTTCTGTGTACCAAAAAACTGTACCCACTCTTTCAAAAACTGAAAATCCTTCAGAACTAGATAATTGTTTAGCATATTCCCGTCCTTTAAATTGAAATAATTCTGCTGCGCTATTTGCTTTTACACTTTCACCTTGCCATTTTAAGTTAACAAGATATTCTTGAGCAGGAGAAACTGGTAAATCGCGTCCCATTTCTCTTAATTTTTCGTGAAATTCGCTAATAGCTTGCACTTCGGATTTAGAAAATTGTACATTAATATTGACATTGGTGGGAGAACCACGCCAACTACTACCTAATAATTCATAATTAAATCCTGGCCAATCTAAATCAGCAGGTTTTTTTAATCTTTCTGTAGCTGTACCTAATGTGGATGCAATAGCTTGTAAAATGCTAGTTTTTCCTGCACCATTTACACCGATGAGAACTATTAAATCCTCTGCTAAACCAGTTTCAGGATCAGTAAAATCTAATTCCTGATCTCGAAATTTCTTAAAATGTTTGAGCTTAATATTTTGAACTTTCATAATAATTTGCTTTTGTCCTCTCTTTCATGTATGTTTTATTCAAAATAACCCGGTTCATCTTCATACAAAGGAAGTATTTATGTATAAATAATATCTGATTAGTAGCAGTTTCTACTTCAATACATCCTGGGGTACGTTGAAGCATACCCCATAAAACTAACTAAGAAAGGTCTTTCAATTCAGCGGTACGAACTGAAAGTGTTTGTGTTTGATTACCTCTTTGGACTCTTATCTGCAACGCTTGACCCAGGGTACTGTCTTCTACTATGGATTGTAATTGTTCTGCGCTGGTGATAGCTTTATTGTCAATCTGCACAATCACATCTCCACGACGGATACCTGAAATTGCAGCGGGAGAATTAGGAACAACCCGCAAGACTAAAACTCCTTTGACTTCAGGAATCGTAAACATGGAGTTAGGATCACTGTTATTTTGTTTTGCTAATTCTGGTGTTAATGTCACCATTTGTACACCTAAGTAGGGGTGAGCTACTTTACCATTGCGTTGTAATTGAGTAGCGATCGCTTTAGCTTTGTCAATAGGAATGGCAAAACCGATACCCATCGCATCGGCGCGAATTGCCGTATTAATTCCAATTACCTCTCCTAAACCGTTTAATAATGGTCCACCAGAGTTACCAGGGTTAATTGCTGCGTCGGTTTGAATGAAGTCTAACCTTTTATCGCTGATACCAACCTGAGCGCTAGAACGTTTTAAGGTGCTGACAATCCCCAGAGTAACGGTATTATCAAATCCTAACGGATTACCAACAGCGATCGCCCAATCTCCCACCTGAACATTACGAGAAGAACCTAAAGGTGCTACGGGTAAATCATTACCAGCATTAATCTTAACTACAGCCAAGTCTGTAACTTCATCAATACCACGGACTTTACCTTCAAAAGTGCGACCATCTTTCAGACGGACTGTGACTTTATCAGCTTTGTCAACTACGTGAGCATTGGTAAGAATGACACCGCTTTTGTCAATAATAAAACCAGAACCTAAACCCCGTAACTGTTCAGTCGGTGATTGTTGGGGAAAACTATCACCAAAAAACCGCCGAAAAAAGGGATCTTCCATAAAAGGATCATTGCGGCGCGTAATTGTTCTTTCTGTATCAATTCTTACCACTGCCTGCCCAACACGATTCACTGCTGTTGTCACAAAACTATGGCCACCAATCGCAGCCGCAGCGGAAGATGGCTTTTGAGCCACTTTTGTTAATGACTCCGTGACAGCATTAGGACCAGGTTCTGCTACGGAAGGTAACACCCGCAGGGAGGTAACAGTTAATAGCACTCCCATAAAAATCGCTAAAATATGGGTACTGAGTTGTCGGATAGACGGGGATATTTTGGGAAATCGCATAATCACAACCTAATCTACAAGCCTAGTTTTTGCTGTTTCTTGATAAATCTATCTACAGTTATTTTTACAGATCAGATTCAGAATTTCTGTTTATTGACATTTTGACTCAATTTTAAGTTTCTTTGATGTTGTGGAATCTATTTTTTTCAAGCTAAAATACTAGTTAATGCCAAAATGCCAAAACAAATATGAGTATAATAGCATGAATAATGGAGCAAACCCACTAACTAACGAATCCCTAGCTACACTAGAGCCAGGAGAGCATTCACACCATCACAATCATACAGATCATACACATTCTCATGTCCACAGTGAAGAGTCTTTACGGCGAATTATTAACCGACTTTCCCGCATAGAAGGTCATGTACGTGGTATTAAAAATATGGTACAACATAATACCTCGTGTCCTGATGTATTATTACAAATTGCGGCTGTCCGTGGTGCATTAGATAAGGTAGCACGCATTGTGTTAGATGAACATTTAACTGAGTGTATCGCTAGAGCCGCCCAAGAAGGTAATATGGAATCGGAAATTGAACAATTAAAAGCCGCTTTAGATAGATTTTTACCCTAATTCTTAACTTTTAACTGCGGTATCTATGACTGGGAATCAATATCAATTTCACTATTCTTTAAATCATAATCCACATAAACCAACAATTCTATTATTACATGGTTTTATGGGTAATATTGATGAATTTGATCAAGTCATAAAATTACTATTTGATGATTTTTCCTATCTCATTATTGATTTACCTGGACATGGAAAAACTCAGGTTTTAGATGATGAATACTATACCATGCCATCTACAGCCACAGCCATTATCCAATTATTAAATCAATTAAAAATTGACCAATGTTATTTAATTGGTTATTCTTTGGGAGGAAGATTAGCTTTATATCTCACTCTCCATTTTCCCAGTAGGTTTATTAAAGTTATTTTAGAATCTGCTTCCCCTGGTTTAGCAACAGAAATGGCCAGGTTAGCTAGAATTAAAAGTGATGCTCAAATAGCCAGGAAATTAACTAAAATCATCAATAAAGATGATTTTTATCACTTTCTCAATAATTGGTATCAACAACGGATTTTTGGGAAGATTAAAAATCATCCTCAATACCAATCTATGATCGCAAGTAGATTAACAAATCATCCCCCCAATTTAGTCAAATCATTGCAATTTATGGGAACAGGTTCTCAACCTTGTTTATGGGAATTACTCACAGAAAATACTATTCCTCTCCTATTATTGGTGGGAGAAAAAGATCAAAAATTTATTGATATTAATATAGCAATAACTGAAAAATGTAACTTTGCTAAATTACAAATAATTCATGATGTTGGACATAATATTCACCTGGAAAATACCTTAGCATTTGTGCAAAATATTCAAGATTTTTTCTCCCCTTCTTCTAATTCTGCATAACTGCATTCAACAACAATTCAGCCCCGAAACGAATGGGATCTGTACAAGGTAGTCCGGTTTCTGCTATGATTTGAGCGATCGCATTTTTTGCCTCTAATTCCTCTAAATTCCTGGTATTCAAAGCTATACTCACCACTTTCACGTTTCCGAAAGCACCAGCACCACGGGCAACGATTTCATACATTTGGATCACTTCCGCCAATGGGGGAATCGGTATACTGGGATTATTACGGTTGTGAGTTTGTCCCGCTTGATGCACTAATATTAAATGTGTAGGTTGAGAACCACGAATTAACGGTAAAGTTGCCGTTGAACCCGGGTGTAAAAGAGAACCTTGCCCTTCAATTTGCAGAATGTCGTAATGTTGACCAAAACGCATCACTAACTGTTCCACCGCACCAGCCGCAAAGTCTACCCGCACAGCATCTAAAGCCACCCCTTCCCCTTCCAACATTAACCCAGTTTGGCCAGTGGCTAAAAACTTAGAACGCATACCCCGTAATTTAGCCGCCCGATGTAATTCTAGACTAGTGGACATTTTTCCAATGGCCATATCCGTCCCCACCGTCAAAACTCGGCGACAGGGTAAAGTTCGCGCCAGTCCAGATGCTACATCTAAATTGGCTGGTTCTCTCCGTACATCCCAAATTAATTGTCCCGGTTTGAGGAGGGCATTTAATTCAGGTATATTTGCCAGGGGTGTATGTAATCCATTTACCAAGGACATTCCGGCTTTGAGAGCATCTTGAATATCAGCCCAATAATCATCAGGAACAGCACCACCTTTGGGAGCAATCCCAATTACCAAAACTTCCGGCTTATACTGTAATGCTGCTGTCATAGATGCCACAATCGGCACATCTCGCTGAATACCTGTTAACTCTACTAAAGATCTACCTACAGATTCTCTGTCAATTACAGCCACAATAGGTGATTCACTATAGCGTAAAATTGATAACCCTGTTTTTCCCTGAACTCCAGTAATTCCCTCATGGAGAAGAATTGCTATTTTTTGATTAAGCGACAGACGCACTGTATTTTACTCCCAAACCAGGTAAATTATTTGGCAAAACTCTCCCATTCTCTACCAGCGCACCGCTAAAAGGATCATCAATTAAATTCAAATGACTATCTAAATCCAAATAATCAGCCAGTGGTGCAAGTTGTAAAGCGGCGGTATTAGCCAGAGAACTATCAGAATAGCAGCCAAACATAACTTGTAAATTATGAGCTTTAGCTGTATGTACCATTCGCATGGCCTCGGTAATTCCCCCAGATTTCATTAACTTAATATTAATTCCATCTACATTATCAGCTAATTGGGGAATATCCGCACTAGTAAAGCAACTTTCATCAGCGAAAATGGGTAAGGGGGAATGTTTTTTCAACTTGGCTAAATTTGCTTCTTCACCTCTTGCTAAGGGCTGTTCTATGTATTTTATCCCTAAATCAGCTAACCAACTACACATATTCATAGCATCTGCTAAATTCCAACCTCCGTTAGCATCAACAAATACATCTTTTTCCCCTGTTGCTTCCCGTACGGCTAAAAACATTTTTTGATCTGCTGCTATTCCTTGAGTCGAACCTAATTTTACCTTGAATAACTGCACATCCATAAATTGTAACCAGTCTTGGGTTCTGGCTTTGGCACCTGCTGGGGAATTAATCCCAATTGTTACCGATGTTGGTACTATAGCACTTTTATTTAGTCCCCAAAGTTGCCACAAAGGTAAACCTAAGCGCTTACCCAGCCAATCCTGTAATGCCATATCTAAGGCTGCTTTAACAGCAGAAGGAATTTGCATTTGTTCTAATAGTGACTCAATTTCCTGTCTTTGCCAAGGGCTAAATTTTTGAAATATAGGTATAATCTGCTCTATAGTATTGATAATTTGCTCAGTAGTTTGTCTGTAGTTACCCACCCCAAAGGGAGATGCTTCCCCCCAACCTTCAATCCCTTCCTGTGCGATTTGTAACCAGATATTTGTTGTTTGTGCTGTTGTTCCGCGACTAATTGTTAAGGGAAATCGTTTATTAACGGTAAAGGGTTGAAAATTAATTTGCATAAGTACATAACATGAGGAAAAGGAGTATATTAAGAATCAAGAAAATCCGTCCTAGAAAGTCATGAAATTATCAATAATTTTCACAAATGGCCAATATTAAGCTCAAAAATGGTCTTAGATGAGCTAATGTGTCAAATTAGACAAGTTCAGATAGAATTGCCAAATGGTAAAATCATAGATGACCATTTTATCAGTTAAAACCAACAATATAAGCTGTTACCTGTCACCTTCTGTCCTATCACCTGTTAATAATCAAGTCTGGCAGTTACACTAGATCAGGAAACTGTAATTTCTAGATAAGTTCTCAGAAAAACAGCCGTAAAGGATAACTATTATGAAAAATTTGCACAAGAATTTTTTGATGAAACAGCATTTATCAGGTTCATCCTCAACTCATGTTTTAACTGGTATGATAGCTGCTGGGTTGATGATATTACCTGGTATAGATGGTGGTAGTCCCGTTTTAGCGCAGCAAAAAACAGAGCGTCGGGAGTTAACTTATGGGGAGTTAATTCAGAAGGCGGATAAAGGCCAAGTTAAAAAGGTAGAATTGGATCAAACTGAGCAGATAGCTAGGGTTTATTTAACTGGACAAAAGCCAAATACACCTCCTTTACAGGTGCGCCTTTTAGAGCAAAATCCAGAATTAGTGAATAAACTTAGGGAAAAAAATGTTGATTTTGGTGAGGTTTCCTCCGCTGGAAACAGGGTTGCTGTGGGGTTGTTAATTAATCTCATGTGGATTTTACCCCTGGTGGCTTTAATGATATTATTCCTGCGTCGTTCTGCGAATGCTTCTAACCAAGCCATGAGTTTTGGTAAATCTCGCGCCCGCTTTCAAATGGAAGCAAAAACCGGGGTTAAATTTGCTGATGTCGCAGGAGTGAATGAAGCTAAAGAAGAATTAGAGGAAGTTGTGACTTTCTTAAAACAGCCGGAAAAATTTACCGCTGTAGGTGCGAAAATTCCCAAGGGTGTGTTACTAATTGGACCACCAGGAACTGGGAAAACTCTATTAGCAAAGGCTATTGCGGGTGAAGCAGGTGTACCTTTTTTCAGTATGTCTGGTTCGGAATTTGTAGAAATGTTTGTGGGTGTGGGTGCTTCCCGTGTCCGTGATTTGTTCAAAAAAGCTAAGGATAATGCTCCCTGTATCATTTTTATTGATGAAATTGACGCGGTGGGTCGTCAACGGGGTGCGGGTATTGGTGGAGGAAATGATGAACGAGAACAAACTCTTAACCAGCTATTAACGGAAATGGACGGTTTTGAGGGAAATACGGGGATTATTATTATTGCTGCTACTAACCGCCCTGATGTTCTAGATTCAGCTTTGTTACGTCCAGGACGCTTTGATAGACAGGTGATTGTGGACGTTCCAGATTTAAAGGGAAGAGAGGAAATTTTGACAGTCCATGCTCAAAATAAGAAGATTGACCCTAGTGTATCATTAGAAGCGATCGCTCGGCGCACTCCTGGCTTTACTGGTGCTGATTTAGCTAATTTACTCAATGAAGCTGCTATTTTGACAGCTAGAAGACGCAAGGAAGCAGTCACCGATTTAGAAGTTGATAATGCGATAGATCGAGTAGTTGCGGGTATGGAAGGAACTGCTTTAGTAGATAGCAAAAATAAACGCCTCATTGCTTATCACGAAGTGGGCCACGCTTTGGTAGGTACGTTGGTTAAAGATCATGATCCTGTCCAAAAAGTTACTTTAATTCCCAGGGGACAAGCACTAGGTTTAACTTGGTTTACTCCCAATGAAGAACAGGGTTTAATTTCCCGTTCCCAGATTTTAGCTCGAATTGCGGCGACTTTGGGCGGTCGTGCGGCGGAGGAAATCGTTTTTGGAAAAGCAGAAGTGACTACCGGTGCGGGAAATGATTTACAACAAGTGACTAATATGGCTCGACAAATGGTAACAAAGTTTGGAATGTCTGATTTAGGTCCAGTTTCTTTGGAAAATCAAAATAATAATGATGTCTTTTTAGGCCGGGACTGGATGAATAAATCTGAATATTCAGAGGAAATTGCTGCTAAAATTGATGCTACAGTCCGGGAAATTGTCAGCAAATGCTATATTCAAGCTAAGGAAATCATCCAAGAAAACCGTTTAATTTTGGAGCGGGTGGTTGATTTGTTGATAGAACAAGAAACTATTGACGGTGATGTTTTTCGGAAAATTGTCGCCGATAATACTGCAATTCAAATAAAAACTCATGATCCGGTAGCCGTACCTTATTAATTTAGATAATTTTTGTAGAGACGTTCCATGGAACATCTCTACTTTTTTCTGATTAAGAAAAACATCAAAAAGATTGTTCCAGAACTTTTTTAAATGGTGGTTTAACATTGTAATTAGCAGGAATTTTATCTCCCACTATTACCTCAATAACTGTATATGCAAGATCGTGAAAAAATGATCTACAAGATCCGATTTCTCCAAATGTACCCCATTTAAAAGAAATTTCACCAGAACCAAATATTGAACTAATTCCTGGTTCTTGCAGCTTCAATTTTGCACCATTAAAAACACTATCTGCATATTCTTCTGGTATCCCAACTCTCACCACATCCAATGATAATGCAAGGGAAGAATTAACTTCTCTTTCCACTTCAGTGGAAACCGCTACTTTCAAGACTAATTTACCCGAATCATTTGGCTCAAATGTAGCCCCCAAGCAGCCATATAAAAACCTAGCTCCTAGAGGTGCTAATATCTCTATCATTACTTCTTTTTTAGAGAATAAACCAATCTTTGCATTTTCCAGAATGACTTCTATCTTTTCATCTACGATAGGATAGAAAACAGGTCGAAAATCTCCAGGAAAATAAAATGATTCGTTATTCCAAATCCGAGCTTTTCCGGTTATACCTAAATCTAATACTTTGATCATGAGTCAATCCCCCAAGCTTTTCGCCAATTTCTGTTAAAATCTTCTGGGTAAGCTTTAATTACTTCAGGATGATATAAACTGTATGGTGATACACTATAATGTGCTATAGCCATAGGATGTGCTGTATACCAATCATAACCTTTTTCCATGAGTTCTGCTTCTTTTAGTTCATGAAAGTAAAAACTAGCATCAGAATTACATATTTTGTGTCCCAAATCTAAAGCTGTTTGTAGTCTATCAATCATTTTTTGACTTGGTAAGAACTCATTAAACTTACTGATATGTTTTCTGACTATATCAACTTTTTCAGATTCAACATCATACTCTTGATTAGTTAATGTTCCAAAAAACATTTCATCAGAATTTACAGACACAAAGAACAACCCACTTTTATCTAACTTAATTACATTGTCTCAGCATCAGCATAAATAATAACCGTAATTTACACAAGGTATTCTCTAACCAGTCCATAAAAATCTCCCCATAGTGGGATTTGTTGACAGATAAACGCTAAAATTGACAATTGGAGAGTTAAACTATGCCATGTTTGATATATTGCCTTTTCGCTTTGAAATAGATAAAGTTGCGATCGCTGGTGCTTGTTTATGGGCTTTAGCGTTATATTTGAGTTTTCCACAGGTTAGAGAATGGGTAACGACACAACTCAACCGCTGGTTTAATTTTGCTGAACGTTTCCTATACACTAGTCAATCAGAATTTGACAAGACTCGTCAAGCCAGAGAAGCGCAAAATTCCTTTTATGCTTCACTATTTAGCATTTTCCCCTTTTTAATATTTGGTGGTTTATCTAACTGGATTTTAGATATCAGTTTAGGTAATAGTTGGGGAGTTAGCACTGGAATACTTGTTTGTATGGGTGCTGGTGTGTATGAATTAGGACGCAGACAAGGGGAAGAATAAATTTATGTACTTTCAATACTTTCAATCATAGTTATTTCTGCATCAGTTAATTCATAAAGTTCATATACTAATTGATTGATTTGTCTATCAGTAGCTTGAATTTGTTGCTGAATCATTTTTTTGGATGGGGGTGTATTTGCTTGATTGAGTTGTTGAT
>LJOT01001061.1 GCA_001672075.1 Anabaena sp. CRKS33 | reverse complement strand
TTGACCCCTTTTTCTTTTGCTTTCACATCCATCTTCATGTCTGTGTCTGCCTGCTTTTTCTCTTTCTCTTATGCAGTTTTCAAGGTTCTGGCTGGAGTTTCACCCAGCAGTCTAACTTTTATTGTTAGGTGCTGTTTTTTTCCATTTAATCAGACTTCAATTTTTGAACGAAGCCGAATAATACTTTGAAAGATATTTACCAATCTCGACCGACCTAGGTTAGACCACTTTAGTTTCTATTGACAATTTTCATTGTTTTCGATTTCTAAATGGATTAGGTCTCCCTAAAAGGAGGTGATCCAGCC
>LJOT01000277.1 GCA_001672075.1 Anabaena sp. CRKS33 | reverse complement strand
TGGATTGGCTTAACAGATAAAGTAATAGAAGGCCAGTTCAAATGGGCAAGTAATGAAATATCTACTTACATTAACTGGTTTCCCGGTCAACCAGATAATGGCGGACCACAGGGTGAAGATTATGTGGTAATGAATTTCGGTGCTGCTGGTAAATGGAATGATTACCCCGACCCCAATACCCTTGTCCCTCCCACAGCCTTCAGAGGCATTATTGAAATCAAACAATCCGTCAATCCGACTCCGATCAATGGTACTAATGGTAATGACAACCTTATTGGTACTAGTGCTAATGACACCCTCAATGGATTTTCTGGCAATGACACCCTTAATGGTAGTGCGGGTATTGATACCTTAATTGGTGGTTTAGGCAATGATATTTACGTTGTTGATACCACCACTGACATCATTACAGAAGTTCTCAACGGTGGTATAGATACTATTCAATCTAGTGTTACTTACACTATTGCCTCTCTTACTAACGTTGAAAACCTGACTCTGACAGGAACAGCGATTAGCGGTACTGGTAACGTATTGAATAACATCATTACTGGTAACAGTGCTAATAACACCCTCAATGGTGGTGCTGGTAAAGATACTTTGATTGGTGGTGCTGGCGATGATACGTATATCGTTGATAGCACGGACATCATTACCGAAGTTATCAACAGTGGTACAGATACCATTCAATCTAGTCTTACTTACACTATTGCGGCTCTTACTAACGTCGAAAACCTGACTCTGACAGGAACAGCGATTAGCGGTACTGGTAACGCAGGTGATAACATCCTTACTGGTAACAGTGCTAATAACACCCTCAATGGTGGCACTGGTAAAGATACTTTGATTGGTGGTGCTGGTAAAGATACTTTGATTGGTGGTGCTGGCAATGATACCTATATCGTTGATAGCACGGACATCATTACCGAAGTTATCAACGGTGGTACAGATACCATTGAATCTAGTGTTACTTACACTATTGCTACCCTAACCAACATTGAAAACCTGACTCTGACAGGAACAGCGATTAGCGGTACTGGTAACGCAGGTGATAACATCCTTACTGGTAACAGTGCTAATAACATCCTCAATGGTGGTTCTGGTAATGACACCCTCAATGGTGGTGCTGGTAAAGATACCTTGATTGGTGGTACTGGCAATGATACCTATATCGTTGATAGCACGGACATCATTACCGAAAGTACAGGGGGTGGTATAGATACAATTCAATCTAGTGTTAATTACAGTATTGCGCTTCTTACTAACGTCGAAAACCTGACACTGACAGGAACAGCAGCAATTAACGGTACTGGTAACGCAGGTAATAACATCCTTACTGGTAACATTGCTAATAACATCCTCAATGGTGGTGCTGGTAAAGATACCTTGATTGGTGATGCTGGTAATGATATCTTGATTGGTGATGCTGGTAATGATATCTTGATTGGTGGTGCAGACGATGATATCTACGTTGTAGATAGTACCACTGACACCATTACCGAAGATGTGGAGGGTGGTACAGATACCATTGAATCTAGTTTTACTTACACTATTGAGGATATTGCTAACGTCGAAAATCTGACCTTAACAGGAACAGCAGACATTGACGGTACTGGTAACGCAGAGAATAACGTTATCACGGGGAACATTGCTAATAACACCCTTAATGGAGGGGATGGTGATGACTCCCTCACTGGTGGTGATGGTGATGACATCCTCACTGGTGGTCTGGGTAGTAATAATTTGTTTGGTGGGGATGGTATTGACCAGTTCGTATTCAGTGGATTTACTCCTTTTAATACAACTGATAATGGAGTAGACATCATTGCTGACTTCTCCACAGGAACTGACCAGCTAGTTCTGAGTAAAACCGTATTTGATTTTCTAACCAGTGATGTCGGTATAGGATTGAGTGATCTGTCAGACTTTGACTATGTTGAAGATGATGAATTAGCAGGAGATAGCACCGCCAGGATTGTTTATAGTCTAGGCAGCGGTAGTCTCTTCTATAACCAAGATGCTGATACCGCAGGTTTTGGTACTGGTGGTCAGTTTGCAGTTGTAGATTTTTTGACTGCTGACGATTTTGTGATTATTGCTTAATCTGGAGTTATAATCCACTTTCGACACCCCAAGTGTCCCCCGTTCCCAGTCCTAGACTGGGAACGAGTGAACTACCAATTACACATTTAACGGCTTTTTGGTGACAATTGGCGTGTGACTCTGATTATTGGCAATGGGGATAGGTGCAATGGCTTCTTTACCTGTAATTAATCTGGCGCTGCGATTACGGGTAAAATAATTCCATAACCATTGAATCATGACTACTAACTTGTTGTCAAATTCTATGAGGAAGTAGATATGAATGAATAACCACACGAACCACGCAAAGAAACCTTGGAGTTGAATAAATCCTAAATCAACAACTGCGGCGTGTTGACCAATCATTGCTAAACTACCTCTATCTACATATTTAAACTGGCGTAATGTTTCACCTTTCAGGCGTTTTTGAATCAGTTTAGCTACATATTCCCCTTCTTGCATGGCCACTGGTGCAACTCCCGGTAAGGGTTTATCATTTTGATGGGAGAAGTTGGCTAAATCACCAACTACAAAGATGTTAGGATATCCCTGAATACTCAAATCCGGTTCTACTATAACACGACCAGCGCGATCGCTTTCCACTCCAGTCTTATCCGTTAACACCTTACCCATAGGTGAAGCTTTTACACCAGCAGCCCACAATACGGTTTTAGCTGCAATTTCCTTGACTTCATCACCTTGTTTGATTGTAACAATATCATTTTCAATATGTGTTACTAAGGTTTTGGTTTGCACATCTACACCCAAAGCTTTTAATGATACTTCTGCTGTCTGAGATAATTCGGGTGCGAAGGGAGGAAGAACACGATCTAAACCTTCTAATAATAAAACTCTGGTTTCTGATGTGTCAATGTTGCGAAAATCTTCTTTGAGGGTTTTAGTAGCTAATTCTGCAATTGCTCCTGCTAATTCTACTCCAGTTGGACCACCGCCGACAATTACAAAAGTTAATAAAGCTTGACGTTTAATGGGGTCGCTTTCGTTTTCAGCAGCTTCAAAAGCCATAAAAATTCGCCGACGCATTTCAATAGCGTCCTCTACAGTCTTTAAACCGGGTGCAAATTCTTCCCAGTTATCCTTACCAAAATAGGAATGCTTTGCCCCTGTGGCGACAATTAGGGTATCATAGTGGACAGATTCCCCTTTGACTATCACATTCTGGGCTTTGGGGTCAATATCATGAACTTCACCCAACAATACCTTTGTATTTTTGCTTTTGCTGAGTACAGAACGCAAGGGAGAGGAGATATCTGCTGGGGATAAAGAACCCGTAGCGACTTGGTACAGCAGTGGTTGAAAGAGGTGAAAGTTGCGTTTATCAATGAGCGTGATTTGTACATTGGCCTTGGCTAAAGATTTAGCAGCATATAAGCCACCAAAACCACCGCCAATAATCACGACTTGATGGACTGGTTTTTTGTCAGATACATTAACCATAACAGATATTTCCTTCAATAACAGGTGTTGTAACTATTCTTAACAAATTTGTATCAAAATTGTCACAATTATTTCTGTTTATCTTGAACTTCTGAAAAAAAAGTAAAAGTAGGGGATTAGTCAGTGGTCAGTGGTCAAGAGTTAGGAGAAAGAAAGGACAAAAATACCAACGAACAACTAACAACAAACAACTGACCAATTTGCGATACAATCAAAATTCTGCCAATTTCATGACAACCTTTACGAATAGGAGATGCTTCTATGGCGCGTATGTATTATGATGAAGATGCTAATTTAGACCTTTTAGCGGGTAAGACCGTTGCTATTATTGGTTATGGTTCTCAAGGTCATGCTCACGCGCTCAATCTAAAAGATAGCGGTGTGAATGTGATTGTGGGATTATATCCCGGTAGTAAGTCCACAGCGAAAGCCGAAGCTGCTGGCTTGACTGTAAAAAATGTTGCTGATGCTGCTAAAGCTGCTGATTTCATCATGATTTTATTACCTGATGAAGTCCAAAAAACAATTTATAAAACCGAAATTGAACCAAATTTAGAAGCTGGAAACGTTTTAGCTTTTGCACACGGCTTTAATATCCATTTTGCACAGGTTATCCCCCCCGCTGATGTTGATGTCGTCATGGTTGCACCTAAAGGACCCGGACATTTAGTCCGTCGTACTTATGAACAAGGACAAGGTGTACCTGCATTATTTGCAGTTTATCAAGACGCAACCGGTAAAGCACGCGATCGCGCTATGGCCTATGCTAGAGGTATTGGTGGTACACGGGCGGGTATTTTGGAAACTACTTTCCGGGAAGAAACCGAAACGGATTTATTTGGGGAACAAGCGGTATTATGTGGTGGTTTGAGTGCCTTAATTAAAGCCGGTTTTGAAACCCTGGTAGAAGCAGGATATCAACCAGAATTAGCTTATTTTGAATGTCTGCACGAAGTCAAGTTAATTGTTGATTTGGTGGTAGAAGGTGGTTTAGCGACAATGCGTGATAGTATTTCTAATACCGCCGAATATGGTGATTATACTCGTGGTCCCCGTGTTGTCACCTCTCAAACTAAAGCGGAAATGAAGAAAATCCTCAGCGAAATTCAATCTGGACAATTTGCGCGGGAATTTGTATTGGAAAACCAAGCTGGTAAACCTGGTTTTACTGCTATGCGTCGTCAAGAAGCTGAACATCCTATTGAAGCAGTTGGTAAAGATTTACGTGCTATGTTTAGTTGGTTGAAGAAAGC